>JBCCEX010000109.1:0-5361 GCA_039030035.1 Myxococcota bacterium | reverse complement strand
TTGAGCTCTGAGAAGATATCCTCTTTGGCAACACGTAAAATACCGGTGAGCACAGCGCGATGTAAAAAATCGCCATCTTTGAGGCAATCGCCCAGCAGCCCTTTCATAAGATTGCGCATATCTTTGTAGTAATTGTACTGATAGGCAGCCTGCATCGGGGCATCGTACTCATCGATCGCGAGCCACGGTGCCATCCCATTGTATTTAAGGGTGAGCAGCTGTGTGAGAATGGCCAAAATCTCTTTGCATTCAGTCGGTTCAGCCTGTCTATGAATCACACGCTGTAGGATTTGTTGTTGTGCTTCAGCCAGTTTACCAACAGGGGTATCACGGCTAGTCTCTTCGGCAATCTTCGATAGCAAAGATTGCATGCGTGTGTAGGCATTGTCCCAGCAGCTCTCTTTAATGGTACGAAACGAAATAAACAGCACCGGCCGCTTGCCTCGCTCTTGCTGATACTGCTGCGGCGCTTTGCTAATGGCCAGCCCCGCAAACAGATCCTCTTTGTCGCTGGCCGGCTGGCGCAAAAAACGACACAGCATGTCGAGGTTGATGGTTTTACCAAACCGCCGCGGGCGGGTGATAAGCGTGAACTCAGCGCCAATATCGAGAAACTCCTTAATAAACAGCGTTTTGTCAACAAAGCAGTAACCCTCTTGCCTTAACTTGGCAAAATCCGATACGCCCACCGGTATTTTGCCGCTTGGATTGACAATGGGGTTGTCTTGCACAGTGTCGCTCATACTCATCATGTTACATCATAACAGGGTTTTTGGGCTGTTGAACTCAAAGAAAAATATATGTTATAAGAAAGCGGGAGGCCTATGCGGCAGAAATATTGGTTGTTGTGCGCCCAGGCGCTGCTGTTTGTGCAGGTGATGGCAAGCACTGCAGCTGTTGCGCAGTCGCTGGTCGACAATCGATCTGATGGCGAGCGGCCGCCGCTTGCGCCGCTGCCGGCCAAGTTGCCGCAGCAGTATGACGCTGCTCGTGTGCAGCAGTACTGGCAACAGCGCTGGCAGCAGGCCAATCTGTTTGCTGTGCGGGCACAAGATTCGTTACCGGCCAAAAAACCACCCAAACAGCCTTACACGGCGTTGATTACACCCAATGTCGATGGTGCGCTGCATGTTGGCCATGCGCTGTTTGTGACACTGCAAGATATTTTGGTGCGCACACAGCGTATGCGCGGCAAAAATGCTTTGTGGCTGCCGGGGCTAGATCATGCCGGCATTGCCACACATGCTGTTGTTGAGCGACTGCTGCAGCGACAAGAGGGCAAGCGGCGGCACCACATTGGTCGTGCGGCTTTTGTCGACCTGCTGTGGCAGCACAAGCAGCGCAGTGGCGATCGCATTATACAGCAGCTGCAGGCCATGGGAGCATCGATTGACCATAGTCGGCTCAGCTTTACTATGGATCCACGTTACTCTCAGGCTGTTGAGCACGCCTTTGTTAAATTGTGGAACAGGGGGCTGATTTATCGAAGCCAGGATTTGGTGAATTGGGACATCAGCCAGCAAACCACCTTGAGCGATGAGCAGCTGCAACGTGTGCGGCGTAAAGAGCCGCTGATCTCCTTCGCCTATCGGCTTGTGCCGCTGCTTGTTGCAGATGCTGCAGCTGGCCAACGTCGTACAGCGCACAGCAGGCCCAAGCAGCACAACCCCACAACAATTGTTGTTACCACCACACGCTTAGAGACCATGCTAGGTGATACGGCTGTTGCGGTACATCCGGCCGATGCGCGCTACAAGCAGCTGGTGGGTAGGCGGGTGCAGCACCCCTTTTTTGCCGATCGCACACTGCCGGTGATTGCCGATGCGGCGGTCAACCCCAATGTTGGCAGCGGCGCTATTGGCGTTGCCCCGGCACATGGTCGTGTTGATTTTGCCATTGGGCGTCGGCACCGTTTGCCGATTGTGCAGGTGCTAGATCGCCACGGCCATATGAACGCTGCAGCAGCGCAATACCAGTGGCTGTCACAGCAGCAGGCGCGCCAACGCATTGAGCAAGATCTCAAAATTTTGAGGCTGCTGCGCAACAAGAAGATCATTGAACACGATGTGCTTGTGTCGCCCTATTCACACCAACCGGTTGAGCTGGTGATCAGCCATCAATATTTTGTGCGAACAGCGCCTTTGGCACAGCGAGCAAAACAGGCGGTAGATCGAGGCGATACGCAAATTATCCCAGCCAGCTGGAAAAAGAGCTGGGATGACAACCTCAACAACATGCAAGACTGGCACATTAGCCGCCAATTGTGGTGGGGGCATCGCGTTCCTGTGTATCACGACTTGCAGGCTCTGCAACAAGCGATTTACAAAGATGCCAAGGCACGAGGAGGGCAAACAACACCCGCATTAGCCGCACTGTTGGCCGGCAAAGCACCCCGTGAATTGCTGCGTATTGCTCTAGATACCCTGGGCGATAAGCAGGTACGTAGCTTTAGCGTTGCCTCCACCACCAATTTGGCGCAACAAAATCCGCAGCGCTATGTGCAGGAGCAGGAGGTACTCGATACCTGGTTTTCGTCTGCAATTTGGCCGTTTGCCGTTTTGGGTTGGCCCAAAAAAACAGCCGATTTTCAGGCGTTTTACCCAAATACAATCATAGAGACCGGCCCCGATGTTCTGTTTGTTGCGGTGGCACGCATGATGATGCTGGGTATCTACCTAACCAAGCGTGCGCCGTTTCGGCATATCTATTTGCACCCCATGCTGCACGATGTGTATGGCAACAAAATGTCGACATCGCTGGGCAACACCATCGATCCGTTCGATGTTATGCAAGGCAGTAGCCTGCAGCAGCTGCAGCACAACACCAAACAGCTTCCCATTTTGCCGTCGCACCGCCATAGCATTTTGCAGGGCATTGCCAAGCAGTTTCCCGAGGGTATCCCCGCCGTGGGCGCCGATGGATTGCGGCTAGATCTAGCCCTTGCATCGGGTCAAAAAGATGGCGTGCAGCTATCGGCACCACGTTTGCTGCAAAATCAATCGTTGCTGCTGCAGCTGTGGAGCACCACCCGTTTTGCGCTCTCTTTAAAGGATTTGTTGGCTATGCCAAGCAAGCAGGCCAAGCAAGATCGCACGCGCGGCATCGCTGCTTTTAAACCGGCAATGTCTATGTGCGATCGCTGGATTTTGTCGCGTTTAAACAACACCGTGCAAACTGTTAACCAAGCTATTGATACCTACCGCTTTGATGAGGCGGTTCTAACGCTAGATCGGTTTATTGGCTCGCAGCTAAGCGACTATATGCGCTGCGCTCGCACGCAGCTGCATGGTTACCAGCAAGCAGCAAAGCCCTCAGACTCTGCCGTTGCAACAGCTCATGTGCTGCATCATGTGCTTGAGGTTACCGTGCGGCTGCTGCACCCTGTGTGCCCGTTTATTACCGAAGAGCTGTGGGCCCACCTGCAGCGCATTAGCCCCAACCCCTCAAAGCATCTGTTTTGTAGTGTGGCGGATTATCCACAAGCGGATAGCGAGTTACTACGGCTGTGCGGCAGCCGGCCTGGTAAGTGTCTTATGGGCAATGGCTACCTTTTTGCCCCTAAACGCTAGCCCCAAAGCGATGATTGGTTTGACGCCGCGTTTGACCAACTCAACATGATATTGTTTATCTTGAATCTGCTGCAGCGCTTGCTGTGCGTTGTTGTTGAGCGATGCAGCATCACCCATGCAGGTTTTAAACTCCATCACAAAACCAGGCAGTGTTTTTTCTCTGGGCTCAAGCGCCAAATCATACCGGCCTAGGCCGCTTTCGCGTTGGGAATCGACAATATAGCGATCTTGTAGATGTTGCAGCATGCCCAACACAAAGCCATTGACCTGTACCCCGTTTTGTGGACTCGTAAACTTGAGTACAAACGGAGGTTACAATGGCAAAAATCAGAAAGTACACAAAACAATTCAAACAAGATGCTGTTCGTCTTGCTTTGAGAGGAGATAAATCGGTTGATCAGAGCGCGAAAGATCTGGGAATGCCGTCTAGCACCCTGCATGGCTGGATTGCCCAAACAAGAGCTCCTCAGAAAAACAATGCACACAGTCCCGATCTCACCACGCAGCTGCTTGCACTCAAAAAAGAGCATGCGCGTGTCAAGGAAGAACGAGACATCCTAAAAAAAGCCGCGGCGTACTTTGCCAGACACCAACGGTGAAGTACGCCTTTATCCAACAGCATTGCGTCATGTTTCATGTGCGCGCCTTGTGCTATGTGCTACAGGTTTCTAAAAGCGGCTATTATGCCTGGCTGCATCGCCGCACCACACAACGAGAACAAGAAAATAAAAGATTACTTCAGCTGGTCCAAGCAGGGTGCACGGAAAGTCACTACACTTACGGTGTTCGCCGTTTAACAGCTTATGTGCGTAATCAGGGAATTGTAGCGAATCACAAGAGGATTGCACGCTTAAAAGCTCTGCATGGAATCTATCCAAACACACGCAAACCTCAAAACATCAAGACAACTGTCGTTCACAGAAACCATCCGGTTGAGAACAATCATCTCAATCGCCAGTTTATGAACAATCATCCCAACCAAGTCTGGGTGGGAGATATCACTTACTTAAAGACCTTACAAGGGTGGGTTTATCTGGCTGTTTGGCTCGATTTATGCAGCCGCAAGATTGTTGGATGGTCTATTCAGCAGCACCTACAAACATCTCTTGTCCTGCAGGCTTTTGACAGAGCCTGTATCCATGAAGCTGTCATGCCACACATGGTTCACACAGATCGAGGCTGTCAATACACATCGACAGATTTTCGCCACAAGCTGATGAGCAATCATGTTTCTCTCAGTATGAGCCGCCGGGGGAATTGCTGGGATAACGCAGTATGTGAAAGGTTTTTTGGGACGCTCAAAACCGAATGGACAAACCGATTCTGCTACAGAAATCAGGAGGAAGCTCGAAGCAGCGTGTTTGAATATATCGAAGTCTTTTACAACAGAAAAAGACTCCACTCTAGCATCGAATACAAAACTCCAATACAGTATCAAGAGAGAGCGAAAAACAGAGAGATGCGTGTCCATTAAATAGGGTACAGGTCAGCTTTCATCTTGTCTGCTGGAGTAGACCACAGCTCATTGTCTACCCCAGGAGTGCGCTTGCCTCTTTTCTCGGTCACGTGGCGTACGGCAAGCAGCCGTGCGCTGTAGGACCGAGCCAGCAGACGTTGGAGGTTACGCACATCTCGCCAACGTCCGTCAGTTGCAGCCTTCGCGATCCGGATCTGGATCTCTCTAACATTCTGTTTCACTTTCGCCCAGTCGATCTCTCGCCAAGCGATTGGATACTTCTTGCCCTGGAGCGCGTTGCTTGTGTGATACGCAAGTCCCATTCCGTCTACTCCA
>JBCCEX010000108.1:0-5495 GCA_039030035.1 Myxococcota bacterium | reverse complement strand
GTCCGGGCAGGGCAGCCATACCTTCCGCTGAATCATTGACGTTGTTGCCAACATTCGCTGTCGCGTCGGGCAAGTCGCCGGCGGTGCTGGTATTCACGAGATAGGCCTTTGCACAATCCAGCTTGCTGACCAGCTTACTGGGAAGATGCCTTTTGATGATTTGACGGTAGACCTGTGGCTGTGTAGCCACAGCTTTAAACAGTGCATCTCTACGGTAAATAACACGAGGCGGTTTGTTGTTGCCTTTGCTGCAGCGACGTGGTGTTTTTGAAGTGTGGCGCTGCATGCTGCTTTGATTATACTGCATCGGTTTATACTTTACAAAAATAGCCACCTGCATACGCAATTGCCAAGCGGAGTGCTACAATAGGGCAACAACATGAACGACACCCGTGCACAGCTGCAGATTGTCCCCGATTCGCAATCACTGGCACATGCTGCAGCACAAGATTTTGTCGATCGCTGCCAGCAAGCTATACAACGACAGGGCTATTTTACAGCCTGCCTGTCTGGTGGTAGCACACCAAAAGCCTTACTCAGCCTGTTGGCGCGCCCACCCTATCGCGATTGCATTGCGTGGCGCCGGGTTTTGCTGTTTTGGGGTGATGAGCGCTCTGTCGCTTTGGATCACCCCGACAGCAACTTTGGCATGGCCTATCAGCAGCTTATTCGCCATGTTCCTATTTTGCCCAACCACCTGCACCCCATTATCACGCAGCAGCTTCAGCCACAGCAAGCCGCTGTGCGCTATGAACAGACGCTGCGCCATCTTTTTGCCCGCCTGGGCTACAGCAAACCACGGTTTGACCTGCTGCATTTGGGCATGGGTGACGACTGCCATACAGCATCGCTGTTTCCCCACAGCCCGCTACTTAGCAATCGCTCACAGCAGCTGTGGGTTGGCAGTGCATGGGTACGGCATCTCAATACCTACCGCATTACACTGACACCGCAAGCCATCTGCAGTGCACGTGCTGTGCTGTTTTTGGTAAGCGGCTTGGCAAAAGCCGCACCGCTACGCTGTGTGCTACAAGGACCCACACAGGGCCATGCACTGCCTGCGCAAGCTGTTTGGCTGCAGTGTCAACAGCATTGCACTTGGCTGGTGGATCAGCAGGCAGCTAGGTTGGTTCGGTCAAAACCCCACCTAGCCCGTATGAACAGGCCGCATGCTCACCACAAAAGAGAAACGAAACGACACTTGCTGCTGCTCGCCAAACAAAGCTGCCGGCGGCTTTAAAAACGGCTGAGCGCGCCAAAAAGCCATTTGTGCTGCTTGATCTAGGTAGTCAAATCCACTGGAACGCAACAGCACAACCTTGACCAGCTCCCCTGTGCGGTTGATCGTAATCAACAGCTGGGTGGTGGCTCTGCTATCTTTGAGCCCTGCGCCATCGGGATTGTAGCGACGTAGCTGCCTGGCAGGGTGCCACGCCTGCGCTACACTCTCTTTGACACGATTAAAAAAGGTTGCATATCGCCAACTGAAAGTGTCAAGCTGGGTGGTGTCGCCGGTGGGCAGGTGCGATAGATCATCGGCAAAATCAAGCTGCATTTGTTGCTGTAGCTGCTGCTGCGACGGAAACAGAATCTGCTGCAACCTGCTGTTGTCGCTGCTTGAAATCTGTGGCCCCTTTTGCTGTTGCGGCAACCGCTGCGCGTCACGTTGTTGCTGCTTGCGCTTAGACGCTGCTTTGTGTTGTTGCGATTTGGTCGATGTCTGTTTACCACGGGTCTGCTGCGATACTGTATTGTCCCACTCCGAAATAAATTCAGCCCGCTTTGGGCGCTTGGCCACAGTAGGTTTGGGCACATGCACCAACTGCTTGGCCATAGGTTGCAATGGCATCTTGGGCTGCAACGGTGTATGGTAAGATATGCGAGCAGGCTTAGAGATAAGGCTCGGTGTAGATGCCGTGGGTGGCTTCTGCCAATAAAAAAATGGAGTATGCAGTAAAATGGCTAATGTGACACAAACAATCCAGCGACTGCTGCTGCGCAACCAATTTGCGGCAGTGTTTCGATGTTCGCGTTTCATTGTCATCGCATCTGTTTGCCAAGATACCTAATGATATACGCACGCAAACCCTCTATCACTTTACTTTCCCCCCAAGAAATGGACAAGATGCGCCGTGCTGGCCGCTTTGCAGCTGCAATGTTGACCCATCTAGGCAGACAGATTCAGCCTGGAGTTAGCACCGAGCATCTCAACAAAGAGGCGGAGAGGTTTGTTAAACAGCGTGGCGCGCGCAACGGTCCGTTAGGGTATCAAGGGTTTCCTAAATCGATCTGCACCAGTATCAACGATGTGGTGTGTCATGGTGTTCCCAATAAAAAAGATATTTTGCAAGATGGAGACATTATCTCAGTTGATGTCACCCCCGCGTTAGAGGGCTACCATGGCGACACCTGTAAAACCTTTTGTGTTGGGCAGGTGCGGCCGCAATGGCAGCAGCTGGTACGTGTGGCAAAAAAATGCTTGCAGATAGGAATTGCCGAAGTGGCACCCGGTAAACGCATTGGCGATATTGGAGCGGCTATCTCCGAATATGCAGCGCGATTCTCTTATGGAGTTGTGCGCGATTTTTGCGGCCATGGCGTTGGACGAGAGTTACACGCACAGCCCGACATCCCCCACTTTGGCAGGCGTGGCCGGGGGATGCGCATTCAACCAGGCATGGCATTTACCATTGAACCTATGATTAAAATCGGGCCCGATTGGCGGATAGATATTTTAGAAGATGGCTGGACTGCCGTCACATGCGATGGCCAAGCTGCGGCGCAATTTGAACACACGTTGCTGGTTACAGAAACAGGGGTTGAGATACTCACAGCCGATACAGACCTACAAAAAACTTGACATGCATAAAAAAGCTTATTTAAGATGGGTTCATAGAAACATAACAAGTGGAGATATTACATGAACAAAAGCATTTCAAAAGGTTTCGTTTTTCTTTTTTGCGCAAGCACCTATGTTGGATGTGCCACACAAACATTCGTCATGCGTGAAAATCCGCCTGTAGCCCCATACAAAAAGGTAGACAAAACGCAACACTTTTTCATACATGGACTTGGACAAGAAAAAATACTGAAAGCAGCCAAACTCTGTGGTGGCATCGAAAACGTTTACAAGGTACAAACAAAATTTACCTTCGTCAATTGGCTGTTAGCTGCTGTTACAATAGGAATCTACACACCGCAGCAGGCAAAGGTCTACTGCCTGCCAAAAAATGATGCTCAGACACATACAAACAGCAATAATAACTCGCCTGCACAAGCCCCTGCGCCAAAAAATAACGCTCATGACGCTCAGGTACAAACAGATGACAACAATCTGCCTGCACCAGCCTCTGCGCAACAAACATGATCAATTTGCTCACCAAGGCTCTTGCACAACAACAGGAGAATGAAGCAGATATTCATTGACCTGTCTGCTCACCCAAAAGCCTGACGATAATCGATTCCCTCTACGGTTTCACGCACAGAACTGTTGGGGGATTGAGGCGCTGCAAAAAACTGCTGCACAAGTTGCTGCAAAGCATTGACATCGTGCAGCTGCATGACCTGCTGCCGAAAAGCGCTGGCGCCGGTTAAGCCCGTTGAATACCAAACCAGATGGTTGCGAAATGCTCGCACGGCCCGCACAACAATCTGCTCTTGCGTAAGAGATTTGCCAGCCTTTGCTTCGTGAGCAGCCACCTGCTTGCGAAAGGCGATGTGCTCGCGAAAATGGCGCAGTACAACAGGCAGACGCTCGGGGCCTGACGGGGGTTGCCCACAACCTGTTGCTTGCGTTAAGTGCTCAAAGATCCAAGGGTTGCCCATGGCGCCGCGGCCAATCATAACACCATCGCACCCGGTTTGTTGCTGCATGGCCCGGGCATGCGCTACACAGGTGACATCGCCGTTGCCAATAACGGGAATGGTTACCGCCTGCTTGAGTTGCGCAATCAAATTCCAGTCGGCATGACCGCTGTAACCCTGCGCACGGGTGCGGGCATGCAAAGCAACCGCAGCACAGCCTGCCTGCTGCAGCGCTTGTGCCATCTCAACACAGTTGATGTGATCGGCATCCCAACCGGCACGCAGCTTGGCGGTAACAGCCGCGCGCCCAGCAACAGCTTGGCAAATTGCCTGCACCAGTTCAAAGGCCCGTTCCATATCGCACAGCAGTGCAGAACCCGAACCGGTTTTGGTCACCTTCTTAACCGGACAACCCATGTTAATATCAATAATATCTGCCCCTCGCGCAACACACTCCTGCGCCGCCTGCGCCATCACCGACGCCGTGCCACCAAACAGCTGCACACAAAAGGGGCGCTCCTTTTGTGCATCGTGCAGCAGATAACACAAGGTACGGGCGTTGCCGTGGGTTAACCCCTTTGCCGAGATCAGCTCGGTGGGAGCCAAAGCAGCACCAAACGAACGCGCCAGCAACCGAAACGGCATCTCACTCACACCGGCCATGGGTGCCAAAATATATGGCGAGCTTAATTGATGGCGTCCGATCTGCAACATGATCAGTATTATACCCAACTCTACATTTACCCGTGTCTTTGCTCTATTGGACCAAACTTTTTGCCTCCTGGTTCCAACATTGGGCCGATAAAGCCGCTACCTGATCTTTGAACCACGCCAGTAGCGCTGTTTGCGAAGTTCGTCTAGTTCTTGCAATGCCCGATTCTGCATCTTTTCGATACGTTTGAATTCACGTTCATAGGCTTGCATCGGCCCTAACCCGTTTTCCGGCAACAAGCGTACCAGCTGGCATTGTTCTATGTCTATTTGCAGCAGCAGGATCCCGATTTCCCTCAGTCTCATCGTTCTCATTGCTGACCTCGCCCGTTTTCAACAAGTTCCAAACGGCGGCGCAACCAAGCGACGCAAAACAAGCACTCATGTCATCAACAACAGCCGAAAAGCTGCCCATCAATACATGAAAATGCTCAGAATGCAAAGAAGCTAGGCACAACCAACGCAGGTTTGTACACAACAAACCCACAGGTGCACGCCGCTCGTTCTCCTAATTTATGCAGCGCACACCACTCCCGTGGGCACTTGCACCTTCTAATTTGCGATCCCGCGCCTATGCAGGATTTGTCTGCTCAGCGCACACGAAGGGACCATCGGTACCTGTCTGCTGGAGTTTCGATTGACGACCTCTACTAATTGTCGTTTTCTGTTTCATTTTTCTCTCCCTGTTACCCTATGCAATCAGGCCTTCCTGACCGCATTTCTATCCTATGTTTACAACAACTTCTGAAAATTTGCAAGGGCCATAGCGAATAAAGCTGAGGGAAGAGCCTCCCACACCCGAAGATGTAGGAGACCCCGGGCGTACTCCAGGGAGAGTACTAACACGCAAGCCCATCGACCTACGTGCTGCTCAAACTCTATCAATTCATACAGCGAAAAACAATGACAAAAATATTTTGTATCTCTTCTTTTATTCGCCCTTGATCGCGGTATCACGCGTTGCTAGCATCGATCTCATG
>JBCCEX010000107.1:0-5530 GCA_039030035.1 Myxococcota bacterium | reverse complement strand
ATGGGGTATGTTTGGCCCAATGAACAATATGACCCACAAAAAAAGGGGCGATAAACCCCTTACCCGGCCAGCTGTTTGTAAAGTGTAAACCATGTTATTACCAACCCCTCCTTGCAGCTGTTTAGCTGCTGTTTTGTTTAGCTATCTTTTTTCAGCCTTCAGTAAACTGTTTAACAAAACCCTTTTATCAAACAATCATCGTAAGCACTATTATGCCTTTTTTATTGTGTCTTGGCAAATTTTGACAAGAGGGGCCAGCTGCGCGGCTGTAATGAAATCGGTGACAATTTTTTTATAATTAAAATTTGAGGATTTGCATCAATACTATTGATAACGCGCCCTGGCAAGCATTTATCAAGCAGCTGCACTTATCCCACCGGTTTGCGGCACACATGCTGTAAGCAGCAGTGCTCACAAGCTGGGCCAACATGAGCCGGCACGTGGCCGTTATAGATGGGTTGCAGCACCTGCTGCAGTGCTGCTGCGAGAGAATCGGTGCGTTGATCTTGTTGCACCCGCTGCCGCCAGTGGGGATGTCGGTGGCCACCCAGCACGCTGCTGGGTTTGCCGTCGCGAATAGAGAGCAGATAACCCAGCAGTTGCCCTTGTGTTTGTTGCGGAAAATGGTGCGATAGCAGGCGTTGGTAAATGGGTAGCTGAAAATGGGATTGCAGCAACGAAGAGGGGGACATTTTGGCGCTCAGCTGTGTTTGAGAACCCATTTTGTAATCGACTACAACGCAGCGATCTGCGCCAAAATCGACCCGATCCAATACCCCTGCTAAAAAGATGGTTTTGTTGTTTGCATCATGTAAGCAGATGGGTACAGGTGCCAACTGGCTGCCCTCTGACAAACCAATTGCCAGCTCTACATGCTTGGTGGTTACAGCGGCAATGGGTGGATGCTGCTGTTGTCGAACAAGCAGCTGAGAGATAGCCGTTTGCAGCCAGAGGCAAAATCCCTGCCATAGTGGTTGTTCGTGCTCATAGGCGCGCTGCAGCCAAGGCTTGCTACAGCTATGAACCAGCTGCTGTACAATCTGCTGGATTGCTTGCGGCTGCAAACTGGCCATGCGTGAGCCATGCTGCTCATAAAAACGGCGCAACACATCGTGGGCCAGCTGCCCTGTTTCATGCGGTGGCAGGCTGTCGGCCTGCTTGGGCAGATGGGCTTTAAGCAGACGCTCGATAAAAAAACGAAAAGGGCAGCTGGCTAGTGCCTCAATGCGACTGGGTGTGAGAGGTGAACCGGGATGCAGACCCAGCTGGCCAAAGTGATCAAGCAGATGGTTGGTACCCATGCTAAAAGCAAAAGCAGCTGCCGTTGCCTCGTTGGCAAAAAAGGCGTGGCGCTGCTGCTGCATACGGGCAAATAGGTGCGTTTGTTGCAGCTGGCTGTTTGACAAACAGGGCACAGATTGCTGGCTTGCTGCATGCGCATTGGTGATGGGGTGATGCTGCGTATTTTCTTGCTGCCGCAAGGCGTGTTGCGCCGCTGCGTGTTGGTATTGTAGTTGACTGAGAGGTTTGTTTGGGCGTTGGTTTGGGTCACTTAGCTCATGCAACGGCTTGTCGCATGCCACACACAAACGCGAAAATAGCAGGCTTGGTAGCACCGATCTGCCTTGTTGGTCGTGAACAGATGTGCTGATGAGCACCTCATGTTGTGCAGCTAAAATTGCCCCTGCAAACCACAATCTGCCAAAAGCGGCAGGGTCGGCCAGCTGGCTTGTGTTGCGCAGCAGTGCAGCAGCCTCTTGATCAAGCACACTGCACAATGCCGACAGATCCTGCCCATTTAGCACGGCACTGCCTGCACGGGAGGCTACATCGCTATGCTGCTGCAGGCCGGTTACAACTACGTAATCAACCTGACGCGCCCACAGTTGCTTGGTGGTAACAATCTGCACCAAGCCGCTGTCTGTAACCGGTTTGGCAGCAAGATAGTGCTGCTGCGCCTGTGCCTGCAGCCAAGTGGTAAAGTCTGCCAATGTTAGCTCATGCGCATCTGCTGCCTTATCGTGCTGCATGAGCAAATTCCAGCCATGCAGCAGCTCTTTGAGTAGCTGCTGTGTTTCGTCATAACCACCCTCTTGGCACGGCAGCATGTGCTGCTGCAACAGCTGCATCATGTGTTGTAAATACAGCTGCAAACGCCCTTGCTGTGGAATGGCATACACAATATTTAACAGCGGCTCTAAATGGGCTGTGGCCTGTTCAAGGCCAACTGATGGCAGCAGCAAGTCGGTGTGGGATTGGGCATGCTGCTTGAGGTAGCGCAAAAAGGCTCCTGCAGTGTTGTGTGTTGGATCTGTATCGGTTTGCACGCCTGTTTGCATGAGTATCTCTTGCAGCTGGCTAGCCTGCTGTGTGTCGATGCGTGCACGGTATGACGGATGTGCAAGCAAGGCGCAGAGTGTGTGCGCTGCAACGCCTTGTTGTCTGGCTTGTAGCAGCAGCAGCAGCAATTGCATGCAGCGGCTGTGCAGCAGCGGCAATCCATGCAGCAGCACACAGCGTATGCCATATTCATGCAGCACCTGCTGCAGCGCATGTGCCTGTTGTGTTCGTTGCGGCAGGGCAATGGCAATGCGCACAGGGCTGGCATGCTGGCGCTGCCATGCAACAATCCGCTGCGCAATCCAATGTGCCTCTTGCTGCGGATTGGCCGCTGCCTGTAGCTGAATATGCGATTGTTTGCACACAGCCGCAGGGCAAGACTGCAGCTTGGCCGCGCCAGATAGCAAATGCAACCGGCTAGCCTGCTTGCTTGTAGGTGCTACAGCAACAACGCGTAGCCTATCTGTGTCTGCTTGCGCATGTAGGTAGTGTTTGATTTGTGCCACAGTGTCGGCAAAAAAAGCTATCTGCTGCCAATCGGGTAGGTGCACCTGTATGTGCAAGCCCAAACGGGCCAATTGGCAAAGCAGTTGCCACTGCAGCGCACTGAGATCAACAACATGGTCAAAGACAACCTCTGTAAAGGTTTGCAAAGCAGCAGGAAGCCTGTTTGCCTGTTGCAACTGCCGCAAACAGCGCCACCAAGCCGTACTCGCGTCGCATAAACCTGCCTTGTCAAGCAGATACTGCGCATGCTGCAACTGTTGCAGCTTGGGCAGCAAGCCACCTTGCTGCTGTGGTGGCAACATAGCAAACTGTTTGCAAAGATGCTGTGGCTGCACATCGCTGTTGTGCAGCAGTTGCAGTAGGTGTGCTGAGTGCGCCACGCGGTTGCTGTATTGCGTTTTGTCATCAGCAAACCACCTTGCCAAAACAGCTAGATGCGTGGTTGAGCGTTCACACAAAACCTCTTGAGATAGTCCAACACCCAGCATGCGCAAATAGCCAAAAAACCGACGCGCTGTCCAGACGATTTTTTTGCTGCCGCCACTGCCACCATCCAACAACAGACGCTGAGCAGATGCTTGCGAACTCACCACATGCAGTGTGTTTGGCTGCATCATTGTTTTTGCGCGCGTTGCCATGTTGCAATTTGGATACAACACGGCCGTATTAACCAGACCTCTTTTTTTTGCGAGCGCTGCTAGCAGTTATACGCTTGAGCTCTTGCTGAAACGCTTTTGCCTCTGTGTGCATTCCCAAAACCTGCAGCGCCTCGATAGCCTGTTTGAGTACTCCTGGTGTCTCTTGTTTGCGGCTGTTTTCGGGAACTTGGGTCAAAAATTCATGGTAGGCACGAACCGCCTGTTTGTAATGCGCTGCTTGATGATCGCGCGCACTGTTGCGCGCCCACTGCAAGCAGGCCTCTGCCTTGCCAAGCAAAGCCGCAGCAAAAACAGCATCCCCCTTAGTTGTTCGCTGCAGCAGCGCATCGTAAGCTTGATAGGCCTGCTCATAATGTTTGCCATGCAGCAACTGCTGCGCCTGTTGCAAATGCTGGTTTTTATCCAAACCAGCAAATGCATCTGCGTGAGCCGTTGCGCCGGCTGTCTGCTGCTTGATCTGTGTCAGTTCGTCATGCAGCTGCTGCACCTGACCCGCCAAACCTTGCAGCTGCGCCACCATACGATCATGCTGCACAACACCATTGGCGCTGCCCGATGCTGCTGTTTGCACCTGCTGTTTAAGCACCTGCTGCTGCCGCTGCAGTGCAGCAATCTCACGACGCAACTGCTGCTGCTGTTGCAGCAGCTGCTCACCTTGCGCACGGCTTACACAACCCGCTGACACCATTAAAAACAGTGCTGTTGCGGTTGCTGCGTATATCTGCGACAGCTTTGTTGTCATCTCGTATCTACTTTAGCATGCTGCTACTTGTCCGGCCACCAATGCATCTAGCAGCATGGTGCCGCTACTACCCGCACCACTTGTGAACCAACGGCGCAGCAAATCGTTTTTGTCGTGATCCTGTAATCATGACAACAGGGCGTTGAGAAGCTATTTTTCTGAGTTTTTCTTTGATTTCGCGCTTGATCCACATGCGAAAATCATATAGTAGTACTAGTCGATTTTCAATGGTTTGATTTTGCGTTTTCCAAAAAACGTTGTGTTGTTGTCCGCCTGACGGCGGTGCGTGCTCCGATCGATCTTTTGTTCAAACGAACTCTCACTCAGACCCATCAACCCAATACCAAACTTGTCATCGACCGCGCTTTTGTCAAAAATCGGCTGCAGCCTATTTTGTCGAGCGAAGATCTGAACCGGTTTATTTTGTGATGTATTTTGGTTTTGGTGAGGCTGTAATTTTTTGCAGCAAAAACATTGCTGTTGAGCATAGTCGCTGCGCTATGTGCTAGATGTTTGCGTCAGCTCGGTGTGGGCAACAGCAACCTGTTTGCCGCGAAAGCCCATGCCCAAAGCAATCACCCTGCGCACACCGCGCTTGAACAAGTTGGTAAGGTTGGCACTTTTTGAGGAGCTACGGTTGTGAGGCAGCCGTTTCGGTGAGAGTTTTGTGGGTGATGGCTACCTTTTTGCCCGCGAAGGCAAAGCCTAAAGCGATAATCTGCTTGACTCCACGTTTGGCCAGCTCGACATGATATTGCTTATCTTGAATCTGCTGCAGCGCTTTTTGTGCGGTGTCGTTGAGCGATGCGGTGTCGTCTATACAGGTCTTAAATTCCATCACAAAGCCAGGCAGTGTTTTGTCTGCGGGCTCAAGCGCCAAATCGTAACGCCCCAAACCGCTTTCGCGTTGTGAATCGACAATGTAGCGGTCTTGCAAGTAGTGCATCATGCCTAGCACAAAGCCATGATAAAACCGCTCGGGCTGCGTGTTGCTTGTGTCGAAGTAGCCAATGCTTTCTAGTGCAAATTGTTTGAAGTAACTGGCAAATTCCTCTACTTGTCCGGCCACCAATGCATCTAGCAGTGTGGTGCCGCTACTACCCGCACCACTTGTGAGCCAACGGCGTAGCAAATCGTTGTAGACACATATCACCTCTTGGTTGGGAATGCGCAGCTGTACCACATGCTCCAACGAACCGGCGAGGGGCTGACATTTCATGATGGTTCGCCGCTGACGGCGCGCGACGTTGCTTACACGTTCAATCACTTGGGAGACGACGAT
>JBCCEX010000106.1:0-5575 GCA_039030035.1 Myxococcota bacterium | reverse complement strand
CAAGCATATGCCAAAGTAAACTTGGAAACTAGATACAGACTTAAAGCTTCGCTTATGCTTCTCTTATAAGAACCGAATCTGATGATCCAGTTTTTTAATGCGTTGGCTCTGCTGTATGGACCTGTTGCAAACGGTTGATCGATAGCAATGGATAGATACTGTGAACTGTATGTTGCCGAAAAGTATAGCCCCGGATTTTCCGGGGGCCTACTGTTTAGCTGAGTGTTATTGTATAAGCATAACCTGCATACAGCAGGTCTATTGTGCTAGTTGGTGGCAACAGAATTCTGTACCTCATCACCTGCGCTTGGCTGTTGATCGGTGTTTATCGTGTTATTTTCACTTTCTGCAGAAGGCATTGGCGTGTGGTCAATGCTTTCGAAATATCTCTTTCTCGCTCCTGTTAATAGATCGTTGAGCAAGTTGCAGATTTTGGCTACTCTTTTGGGGCCCGACTTTGGTTTCGTATCACCGTTAGGTTGTGGGGGTTTGCCGTCACCGTTGGTTTGGGGAGGCGTGCCATCACCGTTAGGTTTTGGGGGCTTGCCGTCACCGTTGTCTTGGGGAGGCGTGCCATCGCCGTTAGGCCGTGGTGGGGGCATTGTGCTGGGTATCTCAGGTTTATCTTTGTTGCGTCTTTCCATGACTCTCTTCACGCGTTTAAGCAGACGTGCTAGATAAGATTTTTTCAGTAATTGTTTGGCTCTTTCTTTTATTGTTTCTGTAATTTTAATTCTGCCGTTTTCTGCGGTGTTTTCGCTTGAACAGATATGATTTTTTATTTTTTTCAGATACATTCTCAGGATAATTTTTTCTCTTGCATTGCACTCGCTTGCCCCTTTTCGTTTGATAATTGAAAAGGCGATGTTTTTCAAACCTTTACCTCTAATGCATTTTTCAATTGCTTGCTCTTCTTCTTCAATGTTTGTTTCGAGATCACCTTCAGTTAAACTTCCACTCAACAATGCCGCTTCCTCTTGCGCGACTAATTGAATCTCATTGCTCTCTTCAATTTGATCTTCTGCTGCTACAGCCTGCTCTTCTTGCACATTTGTTGCTGCATCTTTTGCTGCATTTGCAGCTAGTGTAGATAAATCTGGCGTGCCTTCTGAGCAACCTACCAGTAAAATACAACACCCGCACAATGCGGATAACCCTTTTTTCCATGAAAGCATGTGGCACCTCCTTGCTGTTTCAAAACTTTACATGTTTATAGATAATAACAGGCAGGCAATGATTTTTATTTCTTTTTGTAGTCTTGTTTAATACAGCAGCGAACAGTATTATTGTCATAAAGAGGTTGTAGATGATTTTGTTTGCCGGGTTATGAGAACTGCAACGTGCACCAGCAGCTGCTTGCAACAGACAATGCTGCAGATGAAACAGCAGGTTGAACAGCAGTTGCAGCAGCAGTTACCAGCGACAGCAGCATGGCCGAGCAAGCTGCATGAGGCGATGCGCTACAGTGTGTTGTCGGGGGGCAAACGGGTGCGGCCGGTGTTGTGTTTGCTTGCTTGTGAGGCGCTGGGGGGTAGGTGGCAAGATCTGTTGCTGCCGGCTGCTGCGTTGGAGCTGGTGCATGTGCAGAGTTTGATTTTGGATGATCTGCCGCCGCTAGATAACGATACGTTGCGGCGTGGTCAGCCTGCTTGCCACATTGCGTTTGGAGAATCGACAGCTATTTTGGCTGCGCATGCTTTGCATAGCTTGGCCTTTGCTTGGGCTGCGCAACAGCAGCCACCAGCGCCGCATGCTGCTGCCGCCTATGTGCAGCAGTTGGCATTGGCCAGTGGGCACCAAGGTATTAGTGCGGGTGAGTTGGAAGATTTGCAGTGTGAGGGGCAGCGGCCTCAGCTTGCCACGCTGCGGCGTATTCACCTGCACAAAACAGCTGCTTTGATCTGTTGTGCAGTCTGCATCGGCGCTATGGCGGCAGGTGCCGATGCGGTAGTGCTGCGTGCTATGCACACCTACGGCACCCAGTTGGGGCTGGCATTTCAAATTGTTGACGATGTGCTAGATGCAACCAGTACAGCACAGCAATTAGGCAAATCGGCCGGTATTGACAAACAGCGCAACAAAATGACCTATGTGTCGCTGTATGGTGTTGCCGGTGCCAAGCGGCAGGCTGAACAGTGTGTGGCGTTGGCACAACAAGCGTTACAGCAGATTGCTACGCTGCGCTCAGATCATCTGCATACTGTTGCACAACAGCTGTTACAGCGCGCATACTAGTCATCAATGAACAGACCCGAACCCGTTACAACACAGATTCCAACCAATGTTGTTGGGCCGATGCAGATTGCCGCTAGCTGCTGCAAGGGTGATGTGTGGGTTCCTTTGGCTACCTTTGAAACACCTCTAATACCGTCGGTTAATCGCGGTGCACGTGTGTCGCGTTTGTGCGGTGGTATTCATGCCACGATTCTCAGCGACGCCATGACCCGCTCTGTTGTGCTGCAGGCTCCTAGCGCTGGCCAGGCTGCTGCAGTGTGGCAACAGCTCAACATGCACAAGCAGCAGGTTGCCCGGCAGGTGGAGTCCACCACACGGTTTGGTAAATTTGTTGATCTGCATGGTGAGGTGATTGGTGACTTGCTGTTTGTGCGTTTGGCGATGTCTACCGGCGATGCGGCTGGGCACAACATGCTGACCACTGCTGCCGACACACTCATGACATGGATGCTGCAGCAGTTTCCGCAGCTGCAATATGTCTCTATTTCAGGAAATTTCTGCAGTGACAAAAAGGTATCGGCTGTCAACGCCATTTTGGGGCGCGGTAAATCGGTGGTGGCTGAGCTTGTGGTCACACAGCAGGTCTGCCAAGATGTGCTACACACCACAGCGCAGCGCATGGTGCAGTTGCATCAGAGCAAAAACCTCATCGGTAGCATTGCTGCTGGTAGCATTCGTAGTGCCAACGCCCACTTTGCCAACATGCTGCTAGCCTTTTATTTGGCTACTGGCCAAGATGCTGCCAACATTGTTGAGGGCTCGCAGGGCATGGTGCATATGCAGCAGCGCAACAACGATCTTTACTTTTCGGTTACACTGCCCAATCTAATTGTTGGCACGGTTGGCAACGGCAAGCAGCTGGACTTTGCCCGTCGCCATCTCGATATGCTAGGCTGCAATACCCCAGGCGGCTCGCAACGGCTTGCGGTTATTTGTGCTGCCACTGTGTTGTGCGGTGAGCTCTCGTTGTTGGCTGCCCAAACCAATCCTGGTGAACTGATGCGGGCACATCGACTACTCGAACGGCGTACAGCAGACAAATCTTGAGCAGATCACTCCATCGATCCACAACGTTTACCCTTGCGATCAAGCAGGCTGTAGCTGCCGATTTTTTACTAGCATCTACCTGGTATGTGCGATATAATGAATATCAGCAAATAGCTGGCAGCAATATTGCGCCAGCAGCAATGGGGGTTTGATGCAAGCAATTTGCAAACAGGCACAATCTAACATGCAGCAGGCTATCGAGGCGCTCAAGCGAGATCTTTCTTCTTTTCGCACGGGGCGCCCGAGCCCTTCGTTGTTGGCGCGGGTGAGGGCACCTTATTATGGCAATCCCACCCCTCTCAACGAGATGGCTGCCATTACCATAGGCGATGGCAATGTTCTGGTGGTTAAGCCGTGGGAAAAAAGTGTGTTGGGTGATATTGAAAAGGCTATTTTGGAGGCCAATTTAAACTTAACAGCTGTCAACGATGGCGAGGTGATTCGTGTGCCGGTGCCGCCCCCCACAACGCAGCGGCGGCAAGAGCTGGTGAAGCAGGCCAAGCAGCGCTGCGAAGAGGCCAAGGTGACCATTCGCACAGCTCGGCGCGATGCCAACGATGCTGTGCGCGCAGCAACCAAGCAGGGTGAGCTATCGCAAGATGAAGAAAAGAGAGTTTTGAAGCAGACTCAAGATCTCACCGATACCCATGTGCGCGAGGTGGATACTCTGCTTGCGCACAAAGAAAAAGAGATCATGTCTATTTAGTTTTTGTTTTTAAGAGACGGAGAATGCGTTTTGAACCTAGATGTGACGTATCTGCAGGATACGCAAGTGTTGTTGGCCAATAAGCCCGTTAATTTGCCAGCTGCTGCTTTGGTTGAGCAGGCTGTTGCACGCCAAGAGGGCACCCTGAGCAACACAGGTAGCTTGGTGGTACGCACCGGTAAACACACCGGACGATCGCCCAAAGATAAATGGATTGTGTGCGATAGCAGCACCCAAGCCAGTGTTTGGTGGGTGTCGCAGGGGCAGGGCGGCAACCAGCCTTACGCGCCGCAAGCCTTCTGCACCCTATACAAAGATGTATTTGAGTTTTTGCACAAAGCAGATGCCTATGTGCAAGATTGCACCGTAGGTCGCCCACAAGAGCAGCTGGGTTTGCGTGTGCGTGTGATCACGCAGCGCGCTTGGCATAGCCTGTTTGCCCGCAACATGTTTCATCCCATTGCAGCCCAAGACTCGGCCCGCTTTGAACCCGATTTTGTGATGCTGCATGCCCCTACATTTCATGCTGATCCCAACCGCCACAATACACGTAGCGAAACAGCTGTAGTGATCGATTTTTCGCGCAAAGCGGTGGTGATTTGCGGTACAGAGTTTTCGGGTGAGATCAAAAAAAGTGTCTTTACCATTCTCAACCATGTGCTGCTATACAAAGAGACACTGGGCATGCACTGTGCTGCCAATGTAGGGTCGCAAGGCGATGTGGCGTTGCTGTTTGGTTTGAGCGGCACCGGTAAAACAACCCTGTCGGCTGATCCAAGCCGGCAGCTCATTGGCGACGATGAGCACGGCTGGTCGCCCAACGGTATTTTCAATTTCGAAGGGGGCTGCTATGCCAAAACCATTCGCCTAAGCCGTGAACATGAGCCACAAATTTTTTCTGCCTGCCAACGCCCCGGCGCTATTTTAGAAAACGTCGTTGTACGCAACAGCATCCCCGATTTTGCCGATAGCAGCATGACCGAAAACACCCGCGCCAGCTACGACCTGCAAGCCATCAACGCTGTGGTTGCCACACAGCAAGCCAACCACCCCAACAATATTATTTTGCTCACATGCGATGCATTTGGTGTGTTGCCACCCTTAGCCCGCCTGTCGGCACCGCAGGCAATGTATCACTTTTTGTCTGGCTATACCTCCAAAATCCCCGGTACAGAGCAGGGCATCTGCCAACCACAAACAGTCTTCTCCCCCTGTTACGCAGCCCCCTTTCTCACGCAGCATCCCTATGTATATGCGCAGCTGTTTGGCAAACGCATTGCCCAACACAATGTCAACTGCTGGCTACTCAACACCGGCTGGACCGGCGGCGGCTATGGTGTTGGCAAACGCATTCCCATCGCTCTCACAAGCCAACTGCTGCAGTGTGTTCTCACAGGAGTGCTCAACGATGCCCCCTGCCAGGTGTACGAGCCGTTTGGATTCACCGTGCCGCAGCATGTGCCGCAGGTGCCAACCCAGCTGCTGCACCCGCAACAAAATTGGCAAAACAGAGGCGACTACGACACCACGTTGCGTCAGCTGGTGCACAGATTTGCCGCCAACATACAAACATTGGGATCACACATT
>JBCCEX010000105.1:0-5608 GCA_039030035.1 Myxococcota bacterium | reverse complement strand
CCAAGCAATGTCAATCTGGCTCCTCGGTACGAGGACGAACGCGTTTATCCAAAACAGGAAACGCCCTTCTACGCAAGAGCCTCTACATGCCTGCTCTATCTGCACAACGCTTCAATCCTGTTCTGGCTGATTTCGCTCAACAGTTGGAAAAAAAAGGAAAGAGCAAGATGGTCATCTTAGGGGCCGTCATGAGAAAACTGCTGCACATCATCTATGGCGTCTTGAAATCTGGGAAGCCCTTCAATCCTAGCATCTGCTCTGCTTGCTCTTGACACAAGCAACAGAGTATCTTCCGACCCACAGCCGTAGCCCGTGCAATTCCCCTGACCCCTTTTTAAAAGATGTATCGGGTGCAGAGATGAGAAACTGCACGATACGTTGTTTTATTTGCACACATTGGTAGAGGGCTTTTAGCTGGATCAACTGGCTGCTTTTCATCTCCTATTTTTGCTTTTGGTGTACATAAAGCGGTAGCATATGTTTGAATGTGAAAGGGGACCTTCATGCTGTGTAAAGGATTAGCCATTGTGTTGAGTGCCCCAAGTGGCGCAGGCAAAACCACGTTGGCACGACATCTTGTTGCGACTATGTCTCCACGGCTTTGTTTTAGTGTGAGCTACACAACACGGCCCAGGCGTGTCAATGAGCAAGATGGTGTTGATTACCACTTTGTCAACCGTCAACAGTTTGAGCAGATGGTGCAGCAAGATGATTTTCTCGAGTGGGTGCAGGTGTATGATCATCTGTATGGCTCTGGCTTGCGCTGGACTCGCGACATGCTGCACAAAGGCCACGATGTGCTGTTTGTGCTTGATGTGCAGGGGGGAGAGCAGCTGAAAAAGCGGCTGCCGAACTGTGTGCTGATCTTTGTTGTTCCACCTTCGTTGCAACATCTGCAGCAGCGGCTATACCAGCGCAATACAGAAAGCTTATGTTGCATTGAAAAGCGGCTGCAAACGGCGCGGCAGGAGATTGATTTTGGGCTGCAGCATTACGACTATGTGGTGATGAATGATCAACTTACATGCGCACAGCAAGACCTGCAAGCTATTGTTCGCGTTAGTCGGTTGCTGCAGATCGATCGGCGAGAGCTGGCGCGGCAGTTGCTGTCGTAGTGTGTGGAGTTTTATTCTAAAGATTCTTCTGGCGAGGGGATGGGTCTGTTTTGCCACAAGCGCAGATAGTTTTCATATGTCGATAACAGGCGTGTACTGCGCACCCGATCGACAAACAACGTGCCGTGTAGATGGTCAAATTCGTGCTGCAGCGCGGTGGCCAAAAAATCCTCAAATACTGTTTGGCAACTGCGGCCATCTCGCTGCAGATAGCTCACACGAATTTTGCGTGGGCGGTAAACAAGGCCGCGCAAGCCGGGTACCGATAAGCAGCCCTCCCAACAGCCTTGCAAGGAGTTGTCTAGCACCTCAATGCGTGGATTGATAAAAACGGTTTGCTGAAACGGCCGGGTATTGGGGTAACGGCTGCAGTTTTCGGGTATCTCCACCACAGCCACCTGTATCGACTGCCCAATTTGTGGCGCAGCAATACCTACGCCGCCCTCGATGTGCATGGTGGTGACCATATCGTCAATGACACTGCTGAGCCACGGCGTGTTCAACTCGCTTTGCTCAATCTCGCGCGACTGCTGACGCAGCAGCGGTTCGCCAATGTGGATGATTTTGCTGTTTGCTGCCGACATGATTTAACGCACTTTTTGTAAACCTTTGACATTGTGAGTTTGTTGCTGCTTGCAACGTTGACAAATACCGTAAAACTCCACGCGTCGGTGTGTTATGCGAAACCCGTGTTGGTTCGCTATGCTCTCTTGCAAGGTTTCCATAAGTTTGCTGTTAAACTCTACAATATAGCTGCAAGATTTGCAAATGAGATGATCATGCGGATTGTGTCGATCTGTGTTGGGCTCAAAGCAGGCTTGATCGCTATCAAAGCGATGCCCCCGCGCCAAACCGCACTGCTGCAGCAGCTTGAGGGTGCGGTATACTGTTGCTAAGCTCACATGCGGATCGGTTTTGCGCACTGTTTGCAACATTTGCTCGGCAGTCACATGGCTGGTGAGCCGAAAAAAGGCTTGGGCAATCTGCTCACGCTGCTTGGTGAATTTCAACCCCTCATGCTGCACAAACGATTGCCACAGCTGCATGCAGTCTTGAAAATCGGCTGTCTGTGGTGGCATTGCTTGTTGCAGCTTGTCACGCTGAACCATACTTTGCAAAGCAGAAATTTTGCCTACATGGCGACCAGTAAGCGCTAAAGCATCGTTGAACCCGGCAGCACGAAGCACAAGCTGTTCTTGCTGCAGCTGTTTTACAGCCGCTTCACCCCCCTGCTCATGGTCAAACCCCAGCAGGTGAGTTGCACCATGCACAGCCAACACGGCGATCTCTTCACACAGCGTATGGCCAAACTGCTTTGCTTGCCTGGCGGCAACAGCGGGGCAGATGACCATATCGCCCAAAACAGGATAGCTATCTGCATTGCATGTATCTGTTTGCGCGACAAATGAGAGCACATCGGTGCTGCGATCAACGTTGCGCCACTGTTTGTTGAGCTGTCGCATGCGCTGTTCGGCAACAAATGTTACAAATAGCCACGATGTTGGCAGCTGGGCACAAGCGAGCACATGCTGTAGCTGTTTGCATACCTGCTGTCGCTGTGATGCAGGAAGAGACTCTTCTCCCTCAATAACAATGCGCACGGTGTCGGGTTGGGTTTTCATGGGTCTATTTTAGCAGGTTACTTGCCAAAGATAAATTTTCTTTTATATATAATGTAGATAGCTTTAACCTCAGCAGGAGTTTGTAGCGATAAGCAGGCCGGTTTATGAGGCATGGTGCGCATGTTGTGTGCATGTTTGGCACATGGCAATGGCACGCAGCCTTGCGCTACGGGCACGTGGGTTGTTTTGCACCTCCTGCTCGCTAGGGCGTAGTGGTTTGCGGCACAACAGCTGCCACAGCGCTTGTGCATGTGGAGTTTTGCGAGCGCCTTGTGCAAAGGCGAGCTTAATAAGGCGCTCTTCGACACTGTGAAAGGCGATAAAAACAGCACGGCCGGTGGGCGCAAGCAGCTGCGGTAATTTTTGCAACAGCTGCTGTAGCTGATCCAATTCGTTGTTGATAAAAATACGAATTGCTTGAAACGTACGTGTGGCCGGATGAATGCGGCCAGGTGGATGTTTGAGGGCTCGGCTGACCAGCTGTGCGAGCGCTTTGGTGGAGTTGGGCAGAGGGCGTTGTTGGCAGATCCAGCGAGCAATGCGGCGGCTGTGGCGTTCGCCGCCATAGTAAAACAGACAGTCGGCTAACTCTTGCTGCTGGCAACGCGACAGCCACTGGTGTGCTGTGAGCGGCTGTGCAGGGTCCATGCGCATGTCTAACGGGCCGTCGTGCTGCAGCGAAAAGCCGCGTTGCGGTGTGTCTAACTGCATCGATGATACACCTAGATCACACAGTAGGCCGTTAAACTTAGGCAGTTGCAGCTGATCTCGGATGGCTGGTAGGTGTGCAAAACTTGCCTGCCGCAGCACAACACGGTCGGCAAATTGTTGGGCAACACCAGCAGCAGCGTCGGGCTGGTGTGCGCGTTCATCGCGATCGAGTGCCAGCACTTTGCCTGTTGGCCCAACTGCTTGCGCTAGCAGCCGCAAATGTCCACCAGCTCCAGCTGTCACATCAACTGCCGTATCGCCTGGCTGCAGGTTGAGCAGATCGAGCGCCTCTTGCGCCATAACAGGTTGATGCAGCGTGCTGGCAGACACAAATTTAATTTAGAGCTGAATCAATAGACCAAACGTGGCCATTAATGGAATTGGCGCACCAAATATCCCCTTTGGAGAAAGCAGGGGGCCACCCATGCCAAAGTTGTCGATCTGTGCATACGACAGCTCTGTTTTGAGATAAACATGGCGATAAACACCGGTTGCCTGAGCACGTGTCGACACCTCGGGCTGTATGCCATCAAGCAAAAAAAGCAGCCCAAATGCTGCATCCCAACCCAATACAAACCCAACCGGGTGCTGTCCGTGCCGATCTAGGCCGCCATCAAAAGTGAATATGTAGCCCATGGTAATAAACCCAGCCCGCACATAGGGAGCAATGTGCACTACCTCGACATAGGGGTCAAATACATAGGTGAGCTGTGGACGGATCTGATACATGTGCAGCTGCAACGGTATCTGCGATCGGTCGCCATTCTCTTTGCGGGCATGACCATTGGCCCAACTGTAGCTAAGAGCTGGCCCCAGCTGAATGCTACCGTAACCATCGAACAGGTGTATATTGGCCTCCACACCCAACATGGGCAGCCACGGCCCTTTGCTTGAAGATTTGCTAAAAAATCTGCTGTACACCGGTGTTGCCAACTTGCGATCGATATCGGGCTTGTAGGGGCTACCGTTGATGCCAAAGCTAACTTGTCCAGGCTGCGCTTGTGCCGGGTTGGCTGCAACAAATCCAACAGCAACGACCACGACAAAGCCAAACAAAGCTCTATCCAAACTGTTGCAGGCATGTTGTCGCTTACCGCGCCGCCGCATACACAGGCGGTAAACAGCCCACAATAGCCACAGTGGGGCGCCCATGCCAAAACAGCTGCAATGTGTTCCCAATGGATTGCGTTTCCAGGTGGCTTCTCCCAAAGCGGTTAGCAGTTCGGTGGGCGTTCCTTTAACGGTGTTACTCCAGGCCGATAGATTACCTGATTTGTCTTTGACCTGAAGTCTAAATTCATATTCGACGCTATTTTCTAGGCCGCCGACCGTCACAAAGCCATCTTGTGTGGGTTGCCCTTCACGTTTCGTAGCGCCTTGTGGGCAACTTGCCGCTGTTTGATCTTGCTGGCTCTCTTGGCTTTGCTGATTTGCATTGTCTTGCTGCTGCTGCTGTTCATTTGCCGAATCTGTTTGGTTTTGTTGAGCAAAAACGTTGTCTTCGGCAGGTGCGTAGCAGATGTTGGCTGTATCAATGTCCTTGTTGCTTTTGTTGGCAACGTTAAATTTCAACTTAACCTCTCGTTCACCCTCTTGCACTGTAACGCTTGGAGCACCAGGCAAAGCTGTGTCGTAGTGAAAGGGAATTTGGGCAATAAGCGTCATGTTGTCGTCGGCATACAGGCATAGTAGACCATAGCTTTTGCTTGATGAACTGCAGATAGTCGTGGTAATTAAGGCAGATACAGGAAACGCATCGATGTTTTCGATTTGTTTGGTGTCAGATGTACTGCACCTAAGAGCGCTGCTGTCTTGGCCGGAGGAGGTTGTTCTTTGTATGGAGTAGTGCTTGATTTTTTCTGCATCATTTGCTGATGGTACTGTGATTTTAAGAGTTCTGTTTGTGTTTTGGCTTGTCTGTTGGTTGTTTTGAGCTGTTTGTTGATTGCCGTTTTGACTTGCTGTTTGGTTGCTGCTTTGGCTTGTGCTAGGGCAATCTTTTTTGCCAAATCCCGTTACTTTGTTACCGTTTTGGTCTATAAACTGGCCCTCTTGTACTGTGCCTTGTGTGGCTGTAGCGGGCCAGGCCAGAAAAATAGCTAGCAGCAGCCATTTTGTTAGTTCTTCTATTGTTGTGTATCTCACAATCTTGCTTTTTCT
>JBCCEX010000104.1:0-5611 GCA_039030035.1 Myxococcota bacterium | reverse complement strand
TTTTGGCTTTACACCAGCCGAAATGCAGCTGCTGTTTGAGCAACGTGGTATTGCACAGCATCTGCCGCAAGCGCAGCAGTGGTACAACGGCTACAACATTGGCCAGCAAAGGGTATACAACCCCTGGTCGGTGGTGAGCTACCTAGGCAATCTGCCAAAACCGCCCGAGCCCTATTGGGTCAATACGGGCGGATTAGATGTGCTGCAGAGTTTAACGCACAAATACAGGCTGCAAAATCACGAAGCGATGGAAACATTGCTAGGTGGCGGTACAATCGAAAAAGATGTCTCCGACAGCATGCCCCTGCGTGAGCTTGAAAACTGGGACGGTATGTTGTATAGCATGCTGCTAACCAGCGGCTATCTCACCACGCTGCAGGCCCGCACGGGGATAATTGGCAGCATAGCCACGCTAGCAATTCCCAATCAAGAGGTTCGCATTGCCCTGCAACGCTTGGTGATGAGCTGGTTTAAAGAGACCCCCACCAATGCCCTCTTGTCTGCCTTGCGCCAAAACAACCCGCAAGAGTTTGCCCGTCACCTCAACCATTTTGCCCGCACCGCCCTAAGCTATTTCGACATTCAACCCGATGAGCCCGAGTGGGTATATCACATGCTGTTGCTGGGCATGTTGTCGCATGTGGTCGACGACTACCGCATTCGCAGCAACCGCGAAAGCGGCGATGGGCGAGCCGATATCACCATGGTGCCGCTAGATCTCAACCAGCCCGGCGTAATGATGGAGTTTAAACAGGCCAGCACACAGCAAGAGCTTGAACAGGCCGCACAAGAGGCGTTGGCACAAATTCAGGCCAAAGATTACAGCGCCGAGTTTGTCGACCACCCGCCCAAGGGTATTTTACAGCTAGGCATTAGCTTTTGCGGCAAGCACACACAGGTGCAGCATTGCCATGTGCCATAATCTCAAGTCGCACAACACAACAGCTGTGCTACAACACAGCAATGCGCTGCTGCACCTGCTGCACAGCTTGCTGTAGGGCAATGGGTGTGGCCTGTTCATCGGTGAGTTGTTGCAGCTCAACCTGCTGCTGTTTGAGGCTGCGTTTGCCTAGGCATAGCCGTAGGGGGCAGCCTATGAGGTCGGCATCTTTGAATTTAACGCCGGCCTGCTCTTGGCGATCGTCGTACAGCACCTGTATGCCGGCGCGTGTGAGGTTTGTGTATAGATCGTTGGCGGCTTGTACAACTGTGGTGTCGTTGCCTAGCGACAGTAGTTGCACGTGAAACGGTGCTACGCGTAGCGGCCAATGCATGCGGCCGGTTTGGCCGTGTTGTTGCATGAGCGCAGCCATGAGGCGGCTGACGCCAATACCGTAGCAGCCCATATGCAGGGGTATGTGCTGGCCGGTCGCATCTTGTAGGGTTGCTTGTAGCGCTGTTGAGTATTTGGTGCCTAGGTTAAAAATATGGCCAACCTCAATGCCGCGTTGCTGCTTGAGCTGGGAGTGGCTGCAGGCAGGGCATGGGGTGTTGACTGTGTTGTCGGCAGCATTGCTGGCGGCTGGGGGTGGTGCCGCTGTAATAACCTCTTGGTTGGCAGCGTATTGGCAGGCGGGGCAAAAGTACAGCAGATCTTCGCCGCTTTGTGCAAGGGCATGAAACTCCTGGCTGTTGCTGCCGCCCATATCGCCGCAGTCGGCATCAACCACCACAGTTTGTAGGCCGCAGTTGGCAAAAATTGCTTTGTAGGCCTCGCGGATTTGTTGGTATAGGGTTTGTGTCTCTTGTGCGGTTAGGGTGAAGGAGTAGGCATCTTTCATCAAAAATTCGCGTGCGCGCATGAGGCCAAAGCGGGGGCGAATCTCATCGCGAAATTTGGTTTGAATTTGATACACCACCATGGGCAGCTGCCTGTAGCTATGCACACAGTCGCGCAGCAGCACCGTAACCACCTCTTCGTGTGTGGCCCCCAAACAAAAGGGCATCTGTTTGCGATCGTGCAGCTGAAACAGCAGCGGGCCAAACTGCTTGAGGCGATCGGAGCTTTGCCACAGCTGTAGCGGCTGCAGCATGGGCAAAATCACCTCCTGTGCCGCCAGTGCGTCCATTTGCTCACGCACCAGCTGGGTAATGTTGCGCAACACACGTGTAGCCAACGGCAAGCTACTGTACACCCCCGAAGCCA
Source organism: Myxococcota bacterium (assembly GCA_039030035.1). Classification (GTDB taxonomy): domain Bacteria; phylum Myxococcota; class UBA727; order UBA727; family JABDBI01; genus JBCCEX01. Next base: position 3,465 of record JBCCEX010000104.1, on the reverse strand, counting down.
GCTGATGCACCATGCCGCTGCGCAGCATCAGCTGATGGCTCAACACCTGCGCTTGTGCCGACTCCTCTTTGGTGGTGGGAATTAGTGCACACTGAAAGCGCATGGCCATCTCCTGTAGCTGTCTATTTGCATAAACCCAGTGTCACAGGCGGCGATGTTGGTGTCAATTTCTTGCAGGGACTCTATTTGTCTGCCCAAAGCTGCTGCTGGTGTTGCACAAGTGCTATGAGTGTACGCACCGCAAAGCCGGTGCCCCCTTTGGCGATGTAGGGCTCCTCTTTTTGAGCAAAAGCGGCGCCGGCGATGTCTAGGTGGCCCCACCAAACATTGTTGGGAACAAACTTGCGCAAAAAGAGGGCGGCTGTGCTGCTGCCGGCGTAGCGGCTGCCGCAATTTTTGATATCGGCTACAGTCGATTTGAGCTCTTTTTCCATGTGGCTATCGATGTCTAGCGGCAGTGGCCAAAACAGCTCACCTTGATCTTTGGCCAAACGGCAGATGGTTGAGGCCTGGTTGTAGTCGCTGCAAAAGAGCCCGCCTGTGCGCTGGCCCAACGCCACCAGGCAGGCGCCTGTGAGTGTGGCTACATCAATAACAACATGCGGCTTGTCGCGCTCGCAGGCGTAGTCGATGGCGTCGGCCAGCACCAACCGCCCCTCGGCGTCGGTGTTGTCGATTTCTACTGTAATGCCTTTACGCGATCGCAGCACATCGCCGGGGTGGTATGCATGAGCACCAACGCCGTTTTCGGCGCAGGCCAGGTAGCCAACCACTGGGTAGGGTAGCTGCATGCGTGCAGCTGCCACAAGCGTGCCAAACACACAAGCAGAGCCTGACATATCGTATTTCATATCACGAATATTGGAGGTAGGCTTGAGGTTGAGACCGCCAGAGTCAAAGGTGATGCCCTTGCCAACCAGCACAATGCGTTTGGTCGACGCAGCGGCGTTTGATGGCTCATAGGCCAAACGAATCAAACGCGGCGGTGTACAGGCGCTTGCCGCTTTGCCTACTGCCAGCATCATGTTCATGCGCTCTTGCTGCAGCTGCTGTTCATCAAGCACGTCGACCTGCAGCCCAAGCTGCTGCCCCAGCTTGGTTGCATGTTGCGCCAAAAATTGCGGCGTCACCACACTGGCCCCTTCGTTGATCAGGTCGCGCGCCAAACAAACACCCTTGGCCAAGCCGCTTGCCTGCTGTGCAATCTGCTTGTCTGCTTCAACCTGCGCGCACAAAACAGTCAACTGCTGTATGTTGTGGGCAGGCTGCTTATCTTGTGTCATGTAGCGATCAAAGCGATAGCTAGACAGCCAGGCCCCCTCATACACAGCCTGCAGCCAAGCCGATGGCTGCGCATATTGCTGCGGCGGCAGGCAGAGTATAACATGCTGGGCACGCATTTTTGTGGCCAGCCGACAACTACTGGCAGCCCAGCGACGATAGCTGTCTGGGCATAGCTCATCGCTATTTTTGGGGCTGCCAAAACCCACCAAAGCCACACAGCGCGCCGCCACTTTGCCCAGGCTGTGCAGCACAAACTGCTCGCCCTCTTTGCCAAAAAACCCCTGCTCATGGGTCTGCTGCATCAGATCTACACCCAAAGCCTCGCTGAGCGAACTGGCCACTGCTTGATCTATTAGCAGCTGCGGCTGCTGTGTTTGCTTGTTTTGTTGCTGCGACACGGCCACCACCAGCAAATCGGCTTGCTGTTTGGTAATATCTACAGATGTCATCTCTTGTGCATGGGTTTGCATGTTGGTTCTCCCTATCGTGCAACAAACATACTCGCTCCTTCATCTCATAACAAACTCAACGAAAATCGGCAGGCCGCCACAAATGTGCTTGAGCATGCTTTTTGCTATGAAAGAACAAACATAGTTGTTACCTATACTACCTATTATCAGATAAGATTGCGCAATGCAACAGCCGCGCTTATACTGACCGCGTAAATGGTGTTTATGTGATGATTTGTCAAATTCCATGCAGATAAAACGTGTTGTAGGAGCCACGCTGCTGATTGCCGGCACAGATATTGGCGCCGGCATGCTCAGCATGCCCTTGGTAACCGGATTGGTTGGATTTTTGCCGGCCATGCTGCTGTTTGTGCTCATGTGGTTGCTGATGCTGTGGTGCGCCGATTTGGTGGTAGAGACCACACTGGCCACCTCGCGGCAAGGCAAGCAGGAGGTCAATTTGGTGCGCATGGCTCGCCGCACACTGGGCCCAGCAGGCGAGGCTGTAACCTGGTGCAGCTTTTTGTTGCTGTTTTACACGCTCACAGCCGCCTACATGAAAGGCAGCGGCCAGCTGGTGTCTGAAACCGCCCAAACCTGGTTGGGTTGGTCGCTGCCGGCGTGGCAGCTGCCGCTGCCTATTTTGCTGCTGTGCGCTCCGGCGGTAGGCATTGGCCTGGGCAGCGTACAGCGCCTCAACTACTGGCTCATGGCAGGGTTTGTGGTTGCCTTTGTTGTCATGTTAGACATGGTTTGGCCCTTTATGCAGCCACAGCGTCTGCTGCATATCGATCTGCGCTACGCTTGGGTCTGCGTTGCTGTTATTGCAGCCGGCTTTGCCTACCATGTGGTGGTGCCAAGCTTGGTGCACTACCTGCAGCGCGATATTCGTAGCATTCACATCAGCATAACAGCAGGCAGCCTGATTCCTCTGGCTGTTTACACCGTATGGGAGCTGGTGGTTTTAGCTGCTGTGCCGGTGCACGGCCCACACGGCCTTGCCGATCTGCTGCAGCACGATCTCACCCTAGCAACCTCACTGCGCCACCACGGCGGCGCCGGCAACGCCATGGCCACATTTGCCCTGTTTGCCGTGGTCACCTCCTTTTTGGGCGTGTCGATGGGGCTGCGCGACTTTCTGCGCGACGGCCTAGGCGTGCGCAGCCGTCTCATTGCCCTAGCGTGCACCTTTACCCCGCCGCTGCTGCTGATTTGGACCACCCAATCGGCCTTTGTCACCATTTTGGAGTATGCCGGCGCCTTTGTTGCTGTGCTACACGGAATTTTACCCGCTGCTATGGTACTGGCTTTGCGGCGCAACAAGCAGCTAACCACACAAAACAGCTACCGAGCATGGGGCGGCCAAGCGGCAATCGCTGCCCTGATTATGGTCTTTGCAACGATTATTTTTCTGGTATTGGCCAAGAATTTGGGTTGGATAGCGCTAGATGTATCGGCCTATTTGTTGCCTCAAAATGGATCGGCTGCTTAAAGCAATGCTGTGCATAAACAGACTAGATAATCGACATTTCGCGTTTGATTTTACGTTTTGTTTGGTGGTGTGGCCGGTTCCGTTTCGCTAGCGTCACTGACCTGTACCCTATTTAATGGACACGCATCTCTCTGTTTTTCGCTCTCTCTTGATACTGTATTGGAGTTTTGTATTCGAAGCAGCGTGTTTGAATATATCGAAGTCTTTTACAACAGAAAAAGACTCCACTCTAGCATCGAA
>JBCCEX010000103.1:0-5611 GCA_039030035.1 Myxococcota bacterium | reverse complement strand
TACTACTACAGACATAAGAGCTCGCCTGTTTCGCCCTTTTTACGACATGAAGGGTTCGGAAAATTCTGATATATTAGCCGTTGGATATTCTGATCGCATGCTAACTGGGGCTGGTGGAAAAGACCTGTTTGCTTTTAACTTGGCGTCGGCCGAGCGTTCCAAACACTTTGTGCGAAATTTTGATCCAGAGCTCGACAAGTTGTTGCTTATTGATCCCACTGCTGAAACAAGTAGCGATACAGTTTACTACGTGCGTATCTTACAACGAGACGCCGATAATGATAATATGGATAACGATACTGTGCTATGGATAGATGAAGATAGTAAAAATCTAGATCTATGGACCACTTTTACAATAAACACCGCAAAGTTGGTAATTGTGTTGCAAGATAGTACTGTCTCTTGGGAAGAGTTGCAAGAAATTGTGCAGCTACAACCCGATGGGCTACAGTTGAAACTTTTTACTGTGCAAACTTCTTCTGACACATAGGCTATATCAAAATGCGTTTATAAATATATGCCTTTATAGATGCCTTACGGCAGGTGATCAACGCAATAGCGGGGTACGCGCGAAGAGATGCGGGTGCAGATTTCGTAGGGGATGGTGTGGCACAAGTGGGCTAAGTTCCAAGCGGTGATGTTGTGTTGGCCCTGTTGGCCAATGAGGGTGGCTGTGGCTCCCATGCGGCAGCTGTCTGGGCCTTGTTGTTGGTATATGTTGGTTACATCAACTGTGGTGAGATCCATGGAGATATTGCCAATGATGGGTGCGGGTGAGCCGGCGATGAGAACGTGGCCGCGGTTGGATAGTAGGCGTGCGTAGCCGTCGCCGTAGCCGACTGCCAGGACGGCGAGTTGTGTGTCGCGGGGGGCTGTCCAGGTGCCGGCGTAGCCGACGCGGTCGCCTTTTTTGATGCGTTTGCGCAGCACCACGGGGGCGTGCCACGACAGCACGGGTTTGAATGGGCAGTGTGTGGGGTCATCGGTCATGGAGTTGAGGCCATATAGGGCGCCGCCGGGGCGAATCCACCACTGTATGTTGTGGTTGTTTAGGACGCTTTGCTGGCCTGCGTTGCAGTAGCCTTGCAAAATAGCTGCTGAGTTGGCTACGTGTAGAACGGTTGGTTGCAAACCTTGCTGTTGTGCTAGCTGTACAGCAGCGGCAAAGCGCTGTAGCTGCTGCTGCATGGCTGCTTTGTTTTTGACATCTGCATGGGCAAAGTGGGTGCACATACCTTGCAGTTGCAGGCGTGGGGTTTGTTGCAGCTGCTGCAATACAGACAGCAGCATAGTGGGGTGTTGTGCATCAAAAGCAATGCCCATGCGTGACATGCCGGTATCGATTTTGAGATGCACAGCATAAGAGCCATCGATGCAGCTGCTTTGTACATGTCGTACGACGGCATCAAGCTCTTGTGCATCAGATAGCAGCGGGGTGATGCGGCGGGCAATCAGCTCCTCTGTTTGCAGCAGCCAGCCGGCACCCGATAGCAAAATGGTGCCGGTAATGCCGGCATCGCGCAGCTGTATCGCCTCTTGCAGCGTTGCGACACCAAAGCGACTCACACCAGCACGCTGCAGCAGCTGCGCAATGCTTACCGCTGCGTGGCCATAGGAGTTGCTCTTGAGCATGGCTACAATCTGCTCGTGCGGGCAGTGGCGTTGAATAACAGCTAAATTGTGATACAGCGCCTCCTTATTGATGAGAATGTAACACCAGTGCGGAACAGATGTCGTTGTCATGGTGGTTACTTGCTACTTTACAGCTGTATTGTCAGCGCCAAACAGGCATAAAAAGGGGTCGATGGCCATGCGGTTGCCAACATAAAAGGGGCCAAATTCGCCATAACGGGCACTCACCTCATCAAAGCGCATGGTAGCTACCACCTGTTTAAAGATAACCGGATCGTCGGCAAACAGCGTAACACCCCACTCCCAGTCGTCTAAGCCCATGGCTCCTGAAATCATCTGCGTGACACGACCAGCAAACTTGCGACCCGACATGCCGTGCTCCTTCATGAGCTGTTGCCGCTGCTGCAGCGGTAGCAAATACCAGTTGTTGTCGGGCTGGCGCAGCTTATTCATCGGGTAAAAACAGACATATTGCATATTGGGCACAGCAGGAAACAGCCGCGCTCGTATCGCCTGGCGCTGCTGCGCCGATAGTTGCGTTGTAGCGGTGGGTTGGGTGTAGTTGCTCAGCTCCACCACCGATACAAAGCTGTGCGATTGTTGCAAAACATTCTCTCCCAAGCAGTTGAGTGTGCGCTCAAGAGCAATCAACTCCTTGAGGCTAGAGCGTAGATGCAGCAGCAAAAAATCAGACCGATGACCCGCCATGGCAAACAGAGCAAAAGCTCCTGTTTTTGCCGTAGCAATCTGTTGCGATGCTGTCAAAAACTGCGACAGCTCCTGCCGCATACGCTGCTGCCGATCGGCAGACAGAGCATGAAAGGCATGCCAACACACACGACGAAAATCGTGCAATACAAACCAACCATCTTGCGTTTGCGGTGCCTGCTGTGCCACATAGCCACCTTAGCACAACAGCGCTCTTGCATAAAAAAAGGAACGCTGCGATCTGGTTTGTGCAGCGGCCCTGCTTGACACGCACAGCGGCTGCAGCCGCAGCAATTGCTTTTGCTATGTTACAATTGCATCTGTTATGACAAAATCGACTCCTACTGCCCCTGCTCGCACTGCAGGCCAACCGCCGGCCCCAACCAATCGCGCTGCGCAGCTGCATGAGATTGTGCGTATGCCGGCCTCGCAGCGTGCACAAGCGCTGCTGCTGCAGCCCAACTGCTCGATGCTGGTGCGCTGCATGCCGGCACAAGATCTGCTGATTGCTTACCAGGCAGCCGCTCAGCCGCAACAGCGCACCGCGCTTATTCAACAGATGTCTGCCGGGCAAATGCAGCGTTTGTGGGATTTAGATGTATGGGCACACCACCGCATACAGCCGCAGCGCTTAACCAGCTGGCTGCAGGAGCTGTCGCGTGCCGGTGCCGCCAGCTTTATGAGCCATCTGCGCGGCCTTGATCAAGAGCTGCAGCAGCTGTTGCTTAAATCGAGTATCGATCTGTACGACCAGTATCAGTGGGAGAGTATGGATACAGACACCACTCTGTTTGCCTACACCCCCGATCGCGCCTTTGTTATGGTAAGCCGCGACAACGATGAGGCGCTGTTTAGCTGTTTGCGACAGTTTGTTGAGCTGCTTTATGGCGAAAATGCCGCTGCAGCTACCAATTTGCTGCTCAATGTCATGGCTATCACGCCGTCGGCACTCGAAGAGCAGGCGCTGCATTGGCGCGATGCCCGTTTGCAAGATTTGGGCTTTTTGCCTATTGCCCAGTGGCAAGATGTGTTGGCCTACAGCAACCCATCAGCCCTGGCGCAGCACATAGCACACCGGCAGCAGCCAGATGCTGCAGCGCAACCACATCTTATGGCAGCGCGGCTGCAGCTGCGCCTAAACAAAGCAGACACCCACAATCTACTCAAGCAGGCCATTGCGCAGCTAGACCAGCCGGCATCGCAGCGCGTAGCACGGCAGCTGCTGGTGCTGACCAACCGCGTGCATGCCGCCTGGCACAAAGAGCTTGGTAACGAAGAGAGCCTCACCCAAACCACCCACGACAGCGTTGCCTGTGTGCAAATGGCGCTGCAATACCTGCAGCAAGCCCAGCAGCTGCCTGCCTCGCACTGGCTGCTCACCACACCACTGCAGCAGATTTTTCAGCTCGGGCGTAGCCTGCCGCTGCATTTGGCCAAGCAGCTGCAAAAGGCGCTGCTACAGCAAAATATCGACTGCACCGCTGCAGCAGTGCAACATCTCGAAATGCCCTACAACAAAACCCTGCAGGGCCTGTTGCGCAAACAGCCACAATTTTTTCAAGGCCTCGCACAGCACAAGCAGACAGGCTATGCCCCCTTTACAACTATGCAGCAGCTCGCCCTCACAGCACAAACTGCCACCGAGGCAGCCTTTCGCCTTAGCCTGTTATGGGGCAAACAGGGCATTGCGCTGCAGGCCGCTCTACCAACATCCCCCCCCCCCACATGCAGCATACTGCTAGCCACATGGCTAGCGCACGCCATGCTACAAGACAGCCCTGGCCACTGCACACCACTCACATCAAATCAGCTCAATGCACTAAAATCGCTATTGACCGCACCGCAATCCGCTGCCTGGCAGTTCACTGCTGCCACACAACAAAAAGCGGTGCAATATCTTGCCGATTCACTCAAAAACCGCCTGCCGCTACCTGGTGCCACCACCTTTGAGCAAGCGACACAGCGCGTGCAACAATACGCCAATACCGTGATCAACGCCCTCGCTCAAGAGCTTGGAGCCATTGCCGACAGCAACGTAGATCTCCGCTTTGTGCAAACCGTGTGGACAGTAGCTACCTCGTCGTCACAGTCTGATATTTAACCAGCCTCGCTGCCGCTGCCAAAAACAGACTGCTTGTGCCAATTACAAGAAGAGAAGCTCGTCGCAGACGCGCTGTAAGCCGGGTTCTGTCCACGAGGCAATTGCTTGCGGTTCGTGGGGCGGTCATTCCTCTAGGAGCACTGTTGCCAGTGCCCTCAAGCGGTCTCATTAGAAACCTCCTGCGTGCGGGCTACACGTGCGGTTTTGCAACCAGGCGCGGAGTCTCCCCGTGACCTTTCACCGGGTAGGGTTTACCCTGCCGCCACTGTTACCAGCGGCGCGGTGCGCTCTTACCGCACCATTTCAACCTTACTTGGCTCTTGTTATGCACACGGCCTAACGACCTAACGTGCATAGAGCCAAGCGGTATATTTTCTGTGGCACTTTCCTTCAAGTCATCCTGACCGACCGTTAATCGGTACCCTTGCCCTATGGTGCCCGGACTTTCCTCCCGCGAGCAAAAGCGTGAGCTGATGCACACCGGCGTCCGCCCGTTGCGCTGTGGCGAGCCCTCTTCCTTGTATTGTGTAACATATTTAGCTGCCTGCAGCAATCAAACTTCAAAGCGACATGTCAGCAAGCGCATCTGCAGCCTACGAACGAAACACCTCTCGCAACGAAGAGGCAACTGCTGCTTTGCGTAACCACTGTTCTAACACAGACAGATCACTGCACATCCGGATTTTCTGCTGCTGTGTTCTGGTCAGATGCCAGCCACAAGCATCAAACAGTGTTAACAGTGCCCGTATCTCTCTAATTTTCCCATTGCTTTTCCTTCAGCCTTTCCTTTTAGCAATCCTAGCCTCTCCCCCTCTTTTCTCAGAGATTCTGCCAATGTCATCACACCCTCCTGGCTCTTTGCACCCAACACCTGCGCGATTTGTGTCTGCACCTGCTCTATCTTTGTGTCACCCGACACGCTCATATAATAGCGCATCAAGGTCATAAACGCACCCATGCCGCTGGGCTGCTCGAGCAGCGTTCTTAAAACTTCATGCCACTACTGCATCTGCTGCAGCAGTTGCTCTCCATGCAGGAATTTTAGTTCGCTTGCAGCATTGGCCGGATTTGAAAAGACCTCCTTGAAGAGTGAATCGTGTGGGGTCTGTGGCAGATCTTTGCTCGTACTTAATTTATATAATATTTACAACATATTTATCAATATAATCG
>JBCCEX010000102.1:0-5622 GCA_039030035.1 Myxococcota bacterium | reverse complement strand
GTGCGTCGCTATTTGCCGAAAAAGTTGCTGTCCAAGGTTGATCTCGATCAAGTTCGTGTTATGGATTCTGTGAGTGTTGATATACATCTGCGCGAGCGCTTGGCTGATTTGGCGTTGGAGATGCCCTTCAAAAGTGGCACTGGTACATGTTGTGTCTGCTGCTCGATACAGACACAACATGTACCAGTGCCACTTTTGAAGGGCATCTCCAACGCCAAATCAGCCAAGCGCTCGCGCAGATGTGTGTCAACACTCACAGAATTCATAACACGAACTTGATCGACATCAACCTTGGACAGCAACTTTTTCGGCAAATAGCGACGCACGATCTCTTTGTGAATATTGAGGGAGGTGGAGGTCGCCTTAAACAGCTTGTCTCTCCGATAGATAGGTTTGATAGCAGCTGCAGTGCGGCGCGACGGTGTCGATTTTTTGCGTGGCATTGTAATTTGATTCTCTTTGACTCTACGGCTATCTTATCGCAGGATCGTATCTACGCACACTTTTTTGTTGGTTTAGGTAAATTTGGCCGGCGTGTCTTGTCATGAATTGCAATCGACTCAAGCGATTGTGTTGCATCTGTTTTGCCATGATGAGACCGATACTGGCAACGGGTGGTACTGCGATCAAAAGCGAATAAAAGAAGAGATACAAGGGCTGATTGTGTGCCCATGCAAGAAAGCCGGTTACAGCTCGCCGTTGTAGGTTTCGAGTGTCTGTTTGAGGTCGGCCATAAAGGCGTCAGCTGTTACGCCGTCGACCAAACGGTGATCAAACGACAGGCTCAGCAGGCCCATGGTGCTTATGGCCAATGCTTCACCTTCTGCTGTTTGCACCACCTTGGGGCGGCGCTCGATGCTGCCAACACCCAAAATAGCCACTTGGGGTTGATTGATAATGGGGGTAACAATTCTACCGCCGTAGCTGCCGGGGTTGCTTATGGTAAAGGTGCCGCCAAATAGCTCATCGGGAGCAATGCGGCGTGTGCGAGAGCGCTGCGCCAAGTCGGCAATGCTGCGCGCCAGGCCGCGTAGATTCATGCGATCGGCGTGGCGAATAACCGGCACCAGTAGGCCTGGCTCTGGGTCTTGAATGGCAACAGCAATGCCGACATGAATCTCTTGTTGAAAGACAATTTTGTCTTGCTGTAGCCGCGCATTGATATAGGGGTGACGCTTGAGACACTGACTCACAGCCGCTGCCAAAAAGGCTGTGTAGGTGAGCGAAACGCCCTCTTGTGCCCGAAAACTGGCTTTGTGTTTGTTGCGTATCGCCTCAATAGCGGTGTAGTCAATTTCAAAAAAGGTGGTGACATGGGCGCTGGTTTGCTTAGAGGCGATCATGTTATCCATGATGGCGCGGCGCATGGGGGTAATGGGCTGCTGTTTTTCGGTTTTGCCGGCATCAAACTGCAGCTGCACAGCAGGGGTGACTGCAGCGCTTGGCTGTGGTGTGGCCGCAGCTGCAGGCGGTATCTGTGGTTGCGAGGCTGGCGTTTGTGGCCGCTGCTGTAAATAGGCAAGTAGATCTTTTTTGGTCACACGCCCGCCTTGGCCTGTGCCAGCAATGGCAGCAAGCTCGTACTCGGGTAGCCGATGCTCAGTTGCAATGCGACGTACCAGGGGTGAAATAAATCCATGGCCACTTGGCTGCTGTGGCTGTGCTGCTGTAGGGGTTGAGGCAGGGGCTGCTGCTGAGGTAGCTGCAGGCAGGGGTTGCTGCGATGGGGATACTGTAGAAGCGGGGGCTGGCTCTTGCGGTTGTTGTGCAGGATCAGGCTGCGCGGTTGTCGGTGTTTGTTTGGGCGAAGAGTCCACAATTTTATCGCCCTGTTTGCCAACATGGCCCAGCACGGTACCAACAGCAACGGTTTCGCCTTCGGTCACCAAAATATCTAGCAGAATGCCGTTATCGGGTGCTGGAATTTCGGCCTCAACTTTGTCGGTTGAAATCAGCAGCAGATTTTCATCTTTTTGCACAGCATCACCAGGTGCTTTGAGCCATTTTACCACTGTGCCTTCTGCAATGGATTCTCCCATTTTGGGCATCATCACTTCATGTGCCATGCTCTGCTTTCTCCTGTGCGTACTGCGTTTTGGTGTTCATGCTTTTATTATAGGTCAAACGATTCATCAAACAAGCTATAGATGGTTTGTAACTTGTCTTGCGCCTGCTGGTCCTCTTGGCCGGCGAGCGACTTAAGCTGCGTAATCGGTTTGTGCAGCAGCTTATTGATAGCGCGCTGCATGGTGATTTCGATTTTGTGGCGCTGGCAGGGCGACAGCGGCCCCAGCGATCGAATGAGCCGTTCAGCCTCCTGCTGCGCCAGCCCTGTTGCGTCTTGACGCAGTTTTTTGACCAGCGGCACCACCTGCTGTTGCCGTGTATAGGCAGCAAAGCGCTGCACCTCTTGCTGTATGAGTAAACGTGCCTGCAGCGCCTCTTGACGACGGGTGCTGTTTGCCTGCTGCAGCTGGGCGTGTACATGGTCTAGGTTGTATAGCTGGGTTTGTTGGCATGCGGCAACTTGTGGCTCAACGCTGCGTGGTACAGAGAGATCAATCACCAATAAGGGGGTGCGGCTGTGGCGATGTGCTCGGGCCTGCTGCAGCATATTTGCTGTTATCATGTTGCCGCTGCAAGAGGCCGATGACACCACAACATCGGCATGGGTCAACAAATTGCATAGCTGTTGCAGCGAATGGGGCTGGGCATTGTGGCGCTTTGCCAACATTTGCGCAGCAGTTTCGCAGCGATTGAGAATGTGCAGCTGCACACCTTCACGCTGCAAGTAGGGGGCCACCAGGCTGCTAACCTTGCCGGCACCCAACAGCAGCACACGGCGCTTTGTTAAATGACCTAAGCTATCTTTGGCAAGCTGCACCGCGGCTGAACCCAATCGCACCGCATGTTGACCAATTTGTGTCTGCGTACGCACGCTTTTAGAAACACAAAAGGCGCGGGCGAAGACCCGATGCAAATAGGAGTCGACGGCACCTGCTTGGTGAGCCTGGGCATAGGCCTGCTTGAGCTGCCCCAAAATTTGCGGCTCGCCCACAGCCATGGAGTCTAGCGATGCCGCTACACAAAACAGATGCTGCAGCGCTGCCTCTGCTTGTAGTTGGTAAAGCAACTGCTGCAGCGTCGATGCAGCCATGTTGTGGTAGCGTGCCAAAAAATGCAGCAGCTTTTGCTGCACATGTAAAACATCGGTTGTGGCAGTGTAGATCTCCACCCGGTTGCAGGTGCTTACCACAACAGCATGCTCGATGCCATCTTGCTGCAGCAGCTTGAGCGCATGGGCAATCTGCTGCGGCCGAAACGCCAAACGTTCGCGTACATCAATGGTGGCGGTGTGGTGACTCAGGCCCACGCATACCAAGCACAGGCGCTCTTGAGAGGTTGTTTGGCTCATGCTGCAGTAGCAATATATCATAAACCAACGAGCGGTCACACAGATCACACAGTTTTTGTCGGTTATTCGGCTATTCGGCTACCGGGCTATCCGGTTATGTGATCATGTTGTTGCCCATTTGGCCAACAGCCGGTTTTTGCTGATAGTGATCTTGACACCCGATACAAGAAATCTCAGACTACCTATAAGCTTAATCCATAGGATTTTTTTGCTGCTGGTAGCGAGGTGAGCTGATTGAAGGTGATGAAAAAGGTTGCACAATTGCTGTTTTGCCCCATATATCTTATAAGGTTAGATATATTGTTGATATGATGCGGTGTTTTTGTAAACGGCGATTGCTGCTGGGTTTTGCCCTTACCTCCTTAGTTGTATGGGCCCCCATAGCAGCCAATGCCGCCAATATGTCGGCCGCTACCGCTGCTGCGCCATCATCATCTTCTGCTGTGCCAACCGCAACCGCAACTGCAAATACAGCAGCAGCTTCACCGTCACGGCAGGGCTCTTATGTGCTAAACATGTGTCAGCAGGTTCCTGAGCTGTCGCTGTCTCAGGTTGTGCAGCAGGCGCTGCGACAAGACGCGTCGGTGCAGCTATCGCGCGAGCAGCTTAAGCAAAGTAGCGCCCAGTATTGGATCAACTGGTCTGCTTTGTTGCCCAAGTTGTCTATGACGGCGCAGCACACCAGCAATGTACCCCGTTCATCGAATGATCAACTAGGCGCCGCCAACCAGCAGGCGCAGGCTGAGCTATATGAGCAGGTTGCCCGGTTGTCTGAGCAGGCAGGTGATGCGCGTGCAGCAGAGACACTCACGCGGGCGGCTGCAGCACTGCGCAATGCACCAACCACCTCCTTTGCTACCATACCCGATCAACAGGTTGATACCGGCTTTATTGTGTCGGTACCGCTGTTTTCTCCGGTGGCTTTGGCGCAGCTGCGATCGGGCAAGCTCAATATGCGATCGGCTCAAAACCGTTTGCGGCACACACAGTCAACCACACTGCTCAACGCTGTGCAGGGCTTTTATACCGTTGCCACGCAGCAGCAGCAGCTGCTGCAGGCCGAAGCTTTTTTGGTTACGGCCCAACAACATCAAACCTTTGTAGCCGAACGGGTGCGGCGGGGGTTGCGGCGGGCAGTGGATTTAACGCGGGTGCAGCTGCAGCTGCAGCAGGCGTTGCAAGGGGTCAAGCAGGCGCAGCTCAACCATCAACTTGCCGTGGGTGCTTTAGGGGTTTTACTGGGCCAGGAGTGCTTTTTTCGTGTGCGCCAACCCGATTTGCCGCTGCTGCAGCCCGATCAAACACCAACTGTCGAACAGGTGGTGCAGCGCTCACTGCAGTCGCGTTCAGATCTGCAGGCAAAATATATGTCTGTCAAGTCGATTCGCTCTTTATACCAAGGCGCCGGCCTCGCTTTTTTGCCCATGGTAGAGTTTGCTAGCCAAACCCGCTACCGCCAAACAGACCCAACCTTTCCAACCGACTCTTGGGCTACCGCTTTGTCTATACGCGGTACCTGGTCGCTGTTTGAAGGAGGGCGACGTTGGGCACAATGGAAACAGGCCAGCGCACTGCTACGCAGCGAACGCATTGCCGCCCATTTACTACAACGGCAGGTGCAAGCTGAGGCAGCGGCAGCTGTACACGAGCTGCAAAACAAGCGCCAGCAGCTGCAAACCCTCAAAACCAGCCTGCAACTCACCAAGCAGCTGCAAGAAGATACACAAATTTTGTATCGCCAAGGCTCCGACACCGTCACCAGCACCGACATGATTGATGCCAACTACAAAGTGTTTGCAGCACACATACAGCTCAGCAGCATGCAAGCGCAGCTACAAGTAGCATGGGCCAAGCTGCTACACGTGCAGGGTCTACTCAAACCGGTTGTGCTTGGTAAATAGCCGGTCGAAACAAACCACCTATTTGTTGTTGCTGTATATGTAAAACGGTCAACTCTATTTTCTGCCGTAAAAACCCGTGTTTCACAGTTTTTGAACCTTGCTGTAACATAGTGGGTATGAGCGATACCGTGCAGGATAATCCCATTATCAATCCAACCGGTAAAGTGCCGGTGGGAATATCTGACTTTGCTGAATTGGTGCAAGAGGACTATTGCTTTGTTGATAAAACGCTTTTTATCAAGGAGTTTCTTGATGTTGGTGGTAAGGTCACACTCATCACCCGCCCACGACGGTTTTACCAAACCG
>JBCCEX010000101.1:0-5714 GCA_039030035.1 Myxococcota bacterium | reverse complement strand
TCATATGCTACTGCTAGGCATTTTGTCGCATGTAGTCGATGACTACCGCATTCGCAGCAACCGCGAAAGCGGCGATGGACGAGCCGACATCACCATGGTGCCGCTAGATCTCGCCCAGCCCGGCGTAATGATGGAGTTTAAACAGGCCAGCACACAGCAAGAGCTCGAACAGGCCGCACAAGAGGCGTTGGCGCAGATTCAGGCCAAAGATTACAGCGCCGAGTTTGCCGACCATCCGCCCAAAGGTATTTTGCAGCTAGGCATTAGCTTTTGCGGCAAGCACACACAGGTGCAGCATTGCCATGTACCCTAGCACAAGCCTCTCGCCTGCAAAAATTCATGTACACAGCATGATTCCAACTTTTTTTAATTTTTTACAATACAATCACATAACAAAGAGTCGAGTTGCAGAACAGATAAAAGAGGTGAATATCAATATAAGAAACACCCTATTTTTTGCAAATTCCTACATAGATATCCAACGACGTTTTCTCAGGATCGCTTGCGCGCTCATCGTACACCTCAAAATCGGCAATATAGGAGCGCTCGGCTGTGAGCTCTTGTGGGCTCATCTGCCAGATCTTTTGCCATGCATTTACCACAACGCTGGGCATAACACCCGAATCTGTCGTAAACACTACATAGGTTTGCGGCGCAATGATCAGGCTGGTAAAGCCGTCTGGCAGATCGGGATCAATCGAGTTGACCTCTTCGCCAACAAAGTAGGTGTATTCGCCATGCAGATCGCTTTCATACTGGGCATAGGCGCACAAGGTCACATTGGGTTTTTTGCGGCGCGGAATGTTGTCGGCAACAGATGTTGCGTGATAGGCCTGCAGCGTTGTGGCAATTTGCGCTGTTTCGGGGTTCATCTCCCGCTCATTGCTGGTGCGTGTTGCGATGCCTACTAGCTTGATTTCGGGTAGCTGTACGATTTTCTTGTGCATGTAACTATGTTGCCAAAATATGTGGCAAACGGCAAATATGGGCCTGTTTTCATATTCTGCTTATACCAATTCCATAAAGCAAATTACCAAATTCGATATCCCTCCCAATCGTTGTTCGTTCTCGCATTTGGTGGATTCCTGATTTCGCGGGAAGAATAAAAGAGAACTTATTTTATAGGATTGGTATTAGAGACCAGCCGCTTCTCGATTTAGATTCAGTAAATTGGCTTGTGTCTGATGGCTCAAAAAATCGTTTGGCGCTTGTGCAGTCCGTCGGCAATCAGCGTGCGGATGCTTTGTTTCACGCGCTGTAGGGCGTGCGTTACGGTTTTGTCGGAGGGCGCTGCCTGTTTGCGACCAAAACGGATTGGTTTGCCAATGTGCAGCGTGTAGCGCACCGGCAGGGGGATCGGCACAAACAGCTGCGGTAAAATGAGGGGCCAGTGCGGCAGATGAAACAGTTTGGCCAGCGGTTTGATATCGGCCACCGCAATGGCCTGCTCTTCTGCGCCAATGAGGGCCAGCGGCACAATGGGGCAACCGGTGTGCATGGCTATTTTGACAAAACCGTGACCAAAACGCTGCAGCTGGTAGCGCTGCGAAAACGGCTTACAAATGCCGGCCATTCCCTCTGGAAACACCAGCACCGATTTGCCGGCTTGCAGCAGCTGTTGACATACCTGGCGACTGCCTGTGATCTGCCCAACGCGAGCAAACAGAGTTGACACAAACGGAATCCGCGATACACGGCGATCGACCATGCTATGCAGCAAAACCGGCTGTGGGCTATCAAGCAAAAAACCGGTGCCGATCATCATACCGTCAAAAGGCAGATGGCCCGAATGGTTGCCAGCTACAATCATCGGCCCCTGCGGCACATGCTGCCAGCCGTGCACTTGCACACGAAAATAGTTGCGATATAGCCACCAGGCAACATGCAAGCACACCTCAAGCGCCTGTGGATCTAGATCAAAGGCATCTGTGCCCAGGCAGTTCACAGGAGTCATACAGTATTGGTCAATCTTCTGTTTGATCTCTTGATTTGCGTGAGGCGCCAGCAGTCGATACAGACGCTGCCAAATGGTGTTGCCGGTGAACATCTTGTTATGAACGAAACACCTCTTGCAACGAAGAGGCCACCGCCGCTTTGCGCAACCACTGCTCTAGCACAGACAGATCGCTGCACATCCGGATTTTCTTCAGAGCTTCTGCCAATGTCATCACACCCTCCTGGCTCTTTGAGCCCAACACCTGCGCGATTTGTGCCTGCACCTGTTCTATTTTTGTGTCCTGCGACACACTTATATAATACCGCATCAGCGTCATAAACGCATCCATGCCACTGGGTTTTTGCAGCAATGTGTGCAGCACATCTTGTCATTGCTGCATTTGTTGTAACAACTGTTCTCCATTGCGCGCCGATTTAAAAAACCATAGGGCTGCTTTCACATGCACCAGCACCGCTCGCTCTATAAGCTCTTGCTCTTGTGTAGCCTGCAGATTGTCGAGCTCATAGCTGAAATTGGGAAGATACTTAGCCATATCGGGGCTAGTCTCTATATCAAACAGATCCACTACTACCACCACGCAGCCAAGCCCACAGTACCGGAATAATCAATAGCGTCAGCACTGTGCCGGTAACCATTCCCCCTACCAGTACTACACCCATGGCGCGTCGTGCTACGCTGCCGGCTCCTGTGGCCCACAGCAACGGTGCATGGCCAATGGCTGTAGACAAAGCGGTCATGAGAATGGGGCGAAACCGTTGCTGTGCTGCTTGCTGCGCCGCCTGCAGCGGGTTGAGCCCTTGCCGCAGCTGCTGCCCGCCAAACTCCACCAGCAAAATGCCGTGTTTGGTGATGAGCCCCACCAGGGTGATCAAACCTAGGTAGCTAAACATGCTTAGCGGCATGCCTAGTAACCACATGAGTGCTAGGGCGCCGCCGCAGGCTAATGGCACGGTAAATAGAATCACCAGCGGATCTAAAAAGCTGTTAAACAGCACGGCCAGGGCGCCGTAGATAAACAACACGGCTAAAGCAAACAGCCATAGCATGCTGCGAGAGGCTTGCTGTTGCCGCTTGGTGGATTCATCCCACTCGGCAACAAAATTGTCGGGCAGCAGCTGTTGGGCAAGTTGCTGCACAGCCTGAGTTGTCTCTTGCAGACTGCAGGCCGAGGTTTTGTGAATGCTAACATGGGCTGCGCGCATTTGATCTTGCCGCTGCAAGCCAGATTGCGGCAATGTGGTTTCGTGTAGTGTAGCAACAGCCGACAGCGGCACCAGTAGTCCCTTTTGGGTGGTGATCTCTACCTCTTCAATAAAGTGAACCGGCTGATCCAGCTGCACCACCGCTTGGTACGACAGCCCATCTTTGTACCAGGTAAAAGAGTCATCTTTGTCGAAAAAGGTCTGCAGCACTTGGCTTACCTGCTGCGGGTCGATACCCAGCTGCATCATACGCTGCGTATTGAGTGTCATCGAAAACCCTTTTTTGCTTTGGTTGATATCTTTCGAGGCGCTGTCGACACACGGCTGTTTCTCAACAGCAGCAACAAACTGCTTGAGTTGGCGGTTGAGTTCCATATAGGAGTCTGTTGTTTTGACAACCAGCGTAGCTGCTGAACCATGGTTGCCACCAGACATGCCGGGCAAACGGGGAGAGTTGCTGCCAACCACTACATCAACATTGGAAATTTGTCGAAAATCGGATTTCAGCTCGGCTTCAATCTGTTTATCGCTACGCGCACGCTGCTTGAGCGGCTTTAGTATTAGCATCATATGGGCCCCCCATTCACCGGCTTGCAGCAGCAGATCTTTGGTTTCGGGCAGCTGCAACAAGGTCTGCTCGATGGGTTGAATGATGTTATTGTCAAAGATTGCAATTGGTTGATTGGCAATGCGATTGACAAATGTCCACATAATACCAACATCTTCATGGGGTGTTGTCTCTTTGGGTAGTAACACAAAAAAGCCAACAACCATGCTCGTTAGGCCAGCCAGCAGCAGCGCCAGCAGCGATTTGCGCGGCAAACAGACAGCAAGCAGCTGGGCATAGTGTTTGTCGAGCCACTTTTGGCTTGGTTGGGTAGTAGTTGATGCAAGCGGGCCTGTTTGAGACAACAAATAGGTAGCCATCATGGGAGACAGCGTTAGCGCCAGCACGCCCGAAATCAACACACTGCCGGCCAAAGCGAGAGAAAACTCACCAAATATCTGGCTCATGAGGCCTGGTACAAGAGCAATGGGGGTAAAGACACTTACCAAGGTGAGAGTGATGCCAACAATGGCAAATCCCAACTCCCGACCACTTCTGAGAGCGGCTTGGCGTGCCGACCAACCCTCTTGCATGTGCCGATGGATGTTCTCTACCACCACAATGGCGTCGTCGACCACAATGCCGACAGCTAGGGCCAAACCCAGCAGCGACAACACATTGAGGGAGCAATCAAACAGCCGCAACAAGGCAGCTGTGCTGATCAAAGACAGAGGAATCACCACCACAGGAATCAACGTCATGCCAACACGGCGTAAAAATGCAAACAGAATCAGCACCACCAGCAGCACCGATTCACCAATGGCCTGGCGCACCCCACGTAGCGATTCGCGTACCGGTTGTGCTGCATCAAACAGCACGGTGATTTCGGTGTTGGCAGGCATGCGCTGTTGCAGCTTATGAAGGGTTGTGCGAATCGCATCAGACACCTGCACCAAATTGGCACTGGAGGTTGCCCGAATTGCTGGGGTAATGGCCGGCTTGCCGTTTAAGCGGCGGCGACGCTTGTCTGTTTGCTCTGCAAGCTGCACATGCGCTACATCGCCCAGCAGTACAACCGATTCACCGTTGCGTTTAATGGGAATAGCGGCAAAGTCTTCGGGGCTTTGTAGCGTTGTATCAATGTTAATGGGGGCATCGTGTAGTGTGCCCGATGGCAGCGACACTTCATACTTTTTAAGCGCAGCAACAACCTGATCAGCGCCCACCTGGTGGTTGGCCATTTTAGCGCGATCGAGTCGAATCTGCATGCTATAAGACTCCCCGCCCCAATCGAGGTCTGCTACGCCAGCAATAGCTTGCAGCGCACCGATCAGATGCAACCGCACCTGATGTGTCAGCTGCACGGCAGACAGGCTGGGGTGTGACACCGCCAAAAACATGACAAATTGTTTACTGCCACCCTCAGGCAGGTACACTCTAGGCGGCGATGCCTCTTTGGGCAGACTGGCGCGTGATATCTCTTGCTGCACCTGTGTGAGAGCCTGCTGCAGTTGGGTGCCGGGTCGAAACGACAGCTCAAGGCGACAAGAGCCTTGCTGCGACCGTGCCAAGACGGTTTCAATGCCTGGCACCTTGGCCAACGCCGATTCAAGCCGCAGTGTAATTTTTCGTTCAACCAGCTGCGCACTGGCATTGGGGTAGAAAACAGCAATGTTGATACGCGGCACCTCAATCATTGGGTAGCGGCGCACCGATAGCTGCTGCCAGGCAATCCATCCGGCAATCAGCAGCACAGCGCTCAACACCAACGAGAAGGTGGGGCGCTGCAAAAACGCGACCCAGTGGTTATCTGGTTGTTGTTGTGTGTTATTCATGTTTTGCACTGCATTTACTGTTGTGGCTGTTTGACAACAATCGCCTCTACTTCGGTATCATCACGAAATCGCTGCGGGTTATGCAGCACCACCATGTCACCGCTTTGCAGTCCGGCAAGCACCTCAACATGTGTGCTGTTGCGTAGCCCCAAAGAGACCTGCTGCTGTTTGGT
>JBCCEX010000100.1:0-5758 GCA_039030035.1 Myxococcota bacterium | reverse complement strand
TAGCAATTGGTTGACCTCATGTTCGGTAAAGCCAAACCACGATGCGTAGGGTTGATCGAGAACACCATAAACACCCGGGTTGTTAAGCTCTGAGAAAATATCCTCTTTGGCAACGCGCAAAATACCTGTAAGCACGGCTTGATGTAAAAAATTGCCATCTTTGAGGCAGTCGCCCAGCAGCCCTTTCATGAGATCGCGCATATCTTTGTAGTAGTTGTACTGATAGGCAGCCTGCATGGGGGCGTCGTATTCATCGATGGCGAGCCACGGTTTCAACCCGTTGTGCTTCAGGGCGAGTAACTCTGTCAAAATGGCTAAAATGGATTTACATTCGGTAGCAGTTGCCTGCTTGTGAATAACACGTTCCACTGTTTGTTGTTGTGTTTCGGCCAGTTTGCCTATAGGAGCGTCGCGACAGGTCTCTTCGACTAACTTAGATAACAGCTCTAGCATGCGCGTGTAGGCGTTTTCCCAGCAGCTCTCTTTAATGGTACGAAACGAGATAAACAACACCGGCCGCTTGCCGCGCTCTTGCTGATACTGCTGACCCGCTTTGCTAATCGCCAGCCCCGCAAATAGATCCTCATTGTCGCTGGCTGGCTGGCGCAAAAAACGACACAACATATCGAGATTTATGGTTTTACCAAACCGCCGCGGGCGGGTGATAAGCGTGACCTCAGCGCCAACATCGAGGAATTCCTTAATAAACAGCGTTTTGTCGACAAAGCAGTAACCCCCTTGCCTTAATTTGGCAAAATCCGATACGCCCACCGGTACTTTGCCGGTTGGGTTCACAATGGGGTTTTGTTGCACGATGTCGCTCATACCCATTATGCTACATGATAATGCCAATTTATCTACTATGATCGCGTTGGTGTGATCACGACCTCTTGAGATGAATAGTAAGTTGACTCTGGCGCTACAGCGTGTATTGCTGTTGCGAGTCCTGCTACGACAAGAGACAATAGAGATGCAAAAGTAAAAAGTGACAACCACAGTGCATGGGAGAAGAGAATGTTAGAAACACTATCACAAGGTTTTTTGAAGGCTCGTCAGCTGCTGCAGGGCCAAACAACGCTCAATCAGGGCAACATTGAATCGGCACTGCAGCAGGTGCGGCTGTCGTTGTTAGAGGCAGATGTTGAATACAACGTGGTACAGCGGTTTTTGCAGCGCGTGCAGCAACAAGCCGTGGGTAAACTGGTGCAAACATCTGTGACCGATAAGCGGGGGCAAAAACATCGTCTCAGTGCCTCAGAGCACTTTGTTGGTATCTGCGCCGATGAGCTTGAAGCGCTCATGGGATCTGAACATGTTACGTTGACGCTGCCATCGGGGCTGGCCACGATTATGATGGTGGGGCTGCAGGGGGCGGGTAAAACCACCAGCTCGGTGAAGTTGGCGCTGCATTTGCAGCAGCAGGGTCGGCGGCCCTTGCTGGTGGCTGCCGATACATCGCGCCCGGCAGCGGCACAACAGCTGCAGGTGCTCGCACAAAAAGCGCAACTACCTGTACACAGCGTTGCTGGCCAAACCCCGTTGCAACTGTGTGAAGGTGGGCTACAGCAAGCCAAGCAGCAACACTGCGATGTGGTGATTTTGGATACAGCTGGTCGACTGGTGGCTAACGAGTCACTCATGCAGCAGCTGCAGCAGATCAAGCACAGCACCAAACCACATGCCAGTTTGTTGGTGCTTGATGCCATGATTGGCCAAGAGGCTGTACACACGGCACAGCAGTTTGATCAACGCCTCAATTTAGATGGCTTTGTGCTAACCAAGCTCGATGGCGATGCGCGTGGTGGAGCCGCATTGTCGATTCGTGAGGTTACCGGCAAACCGATTCGTTTTGTTGGCATGGGCGAGTCGATTGAGGCGCTGGAGGAGTTTCGGCCACAGGGTTTGGCCAGCCGCATTTTGGGCATGGGAGATGTGGTGAGCCTCAGCAAGGATTTTGCCAAACATGTCGATGAGCAACAGGCGCAGCAAGATGTACAGCGGTTGCTGAAGGGGCAAATCAACCTGCAAGATATGCTCAAGCAGATTCGTATGATTCGCAAAATGGGCCCACTGCGCGGTATTGTGGAGCGTCTGCCCGGTATGCAAGATCTACTTGCCACAGGCGCCTCGCTGCAAGAAAACGCGCTGCAGCATATGGAGGTGATGATTTTGTCCATGACACCGCAAGAGCGGCTGCAACCCGATCTGATTAGCAAGCAAAAAAGCCGGCTGCGCCGCATTGCCCGTGGCTGTGGTCACTCTGAAAAAGAGGTGTCGTCGATGCTGCAGCGCTTTGGCACCATGCGCCAAACCATGCATGCTTTAGGCAGAGGGTCGCTGCCTGGCCTCAGCAAGGGGCTGCCCTCAAACCCAATGGCCGGCACTGCTGTTCATGCACTTGGTGCGCCGCCAAGTGTGGCAGCAGCAACACAGCTCACACCGCAGCAGCGCCTGCAAGATCGGCAAGATAAAAAGCGCAAGCGTAAGTTGCAACAAAAGGCGCGCAAGCAAAACAAGAAAAAGCGGCGATAGCCTCTGCAGCAAGCAGATTGTTCAAATCACAATCCACTGCCGCCCATCGCGCGCTAGCAGCTCATCGGACTCTTTGGGCCCCCACGAGCTGCAAGCATAGTTGGGAAAGTCGCGTGGGCTGAGTGCATGCCATACATCAAGCATGGGCTGCACAATGCTCCAGCCTAGCTGCACCATATCGTCACGCTGAAACAGCGTGGCATCGTTCATCATGCAGTCGTACAGCAATGTTTCGTAGCCGGTTCCTGTTGGAATACGGAACTGCTCTTGATACGAAAAATGCATGGTGACATCTTGAATGCGCATTGCCGGCCCTGGTACCTTGGCGCCAACACGCAGCCAAATCCCCTCCTGCGGCTGAATGCGAATGGTGAGCACATTGGGCAATATATTGGTTGCCTGAATATGCTCAAACAGCAGCAAAGGCGGCTTTTTGAACTGAATCGAGATCTCTGTGACACGCTTGGGCAAACGCTTGCCGGTACGCAAATAAAACGGCACACCAGCCCAGCGCCAGTTGGGAATAAACAGCTTCAGGGCTGCAAAAGTCTCTGTGGCCGATTGCGGATCTACACCGGGCTCTTGCCGATAGTCGGGTAGTGTTGCATTGTCGACAACAGCGGCACAGTATTGTCCACGCACGCTATGTGTGAGCACCTGTTCGGGTGACAACCGATGCACTGCTCGCAACAGCTTCGCTTTTTCGTCACGTACATCGTTGGCAGCAAACGAGTTGGGTGGCTCCATGGCAATGAGACTCAGCAGCTGAAACAGATGGTTGGGCACCATATCGCGCAGCGCACCGGCTGTTTCGTAGTAGGCCGCCCGCTGCTGCACACCTAGTGTTTCAGCCACAGTAATTTGTACATGGTCAATATAACGATGGTTCCAAATCGGCTCAAAAATACCGTTGGCAAAACGAAAAGCGAGCAGGTTTTGCACAGTCTCTTTGCCCAAATAGTGATCGATGCGAAAAATTTGATCTTCGTGACAAATAGCGGCCAACTGCTCATTGAGCTGCTGTGCCGAAGCCAGGTCGTGGCCAAAGGGTTTTTCTACCACCACCCGTCGCCAGCCACTCTTTTGATCAATTAGCCCCGCCTTGCCCAGCTGCTGCACAATAGGAGCAAAGCACGAGGGCGGCGTAGCCAAATAAAACAGCACATTGCCCAACACGCTATGCTGCTTGTGCAGCCGCTGCAGCAGCTTGCCCAGCTGGTTGTGTAGCGCAGGCTGCAGCGCATCTCCTCCCAGATAGTGCGCCTGATTGAGCGCCTGCCTACCCCACTTGCGTGCCGCAGCGTGTGGAGAAAATTGCGTGAGGCTGCGCTGCAGATGCTGCCGAAACGCAGCAGAGCTACTGTTGCTACGCCCACACCCTACAATAGCCAGCTGCTTCGATAGCAAATTGTCCTTACCCAGGTTGCACAAAGCTGGCCACAACAGCCGCTTGGTCAGATCGCCACCCGCGCCAAAAATAACAACACTGCAGCCATCTGCCGTTGGGTGTGCTACCCCTGCAGCTTGACTCATGCTGTCTCCTTGTGGCCACCAAATCCTGCACGCATAGCCGACAGCATCTTCTCAGCAAAGCTGATCTCCTGACGCGATCGAAAACGGGTATACAGTGCACACGACAGCACATTGGCCGGCACACGCTGCTCTAAAGCCGCCTCTACAGTCCAGCGCCCCTCACCCGAATCGGCAACATGCCCCTGATAGGCCGACAGCTGCACATCTTCATGCAGCGCCGCCGCACACAAATCAAGCAGCCACGACCGCACCACACTGCCACGACGCCACACCTGTGCAATGTTGCCCACCTGCTGCCCAATCTCCTCACGCGCCTGCAGCAGCTCAAACCCCTCGGCATAAGCCTGCATGAGACCATACTCAATGCCGTTGTGTACCATTTTGACAAAATGGCCACTGCCGCACGGGCCACACCACAAGTAGCCCTGCTGTGCTGCTTGATCGTCAGGCGACCCCTCACCTTGTGCCACAGCCTTGTATGCTGCATCGTTGGCCCCTGGCGCCAGCGCAGCAAACAGCGGCTCACACTGCTCATACACCTGTCGCACACCACCAATCATTAAACAGTAGCCATTCTCAAGCCCCCACACACCACCACTGGTGCCCACATCAAGCAGATGAATACCAAATTTTTTCAGAAAATCCTGTCGCTTTAAGTCATCTTTATAAAAGCTATTGCCGCCATCAATAATCACATCTTCAGGCTGCATTCTCTTGGCCAATAGCTCGATAGTCTCTTGCGTAATTTTGCCAGCAGGCAACATCACCCATACCACACGAGGCCCCTGCAATTGCTGTACAAGCTCATCTAAACTCCCTGCCGCCTGCGCCCCCTGTTTGCACACCTGCTGTACCGCCTGTGCATCTTGATCAAACACCACACATGTATGGCCATGTTTCATAAGGCGCTGTGTCATGCGCCCGCCCATTTTTCCTAAACCAATAAAACCGATTTTCACGACATAGCCCCCCTGTTCGACAAAAAAACAATCTATCTGCTATAAAACAACAAACAAAAGGCGCCGTTTGTTCCACACTAAACAAAACCGCACTAAATTATTTTATTTTTTAAATTATAAATCACCCAAAAAGCAGGAATCCAATAATAATGGTATCATCACACCAATTCCCCAAAGAAAATTCTTTTTGTCATCTCTTGCACAACTGCAGCAAAGCCAGGGCTGACGCATTAAAAAAGCATAGAAAGGCATCTTCAGGTCACGACACATTTACCCGCGTCTTTGCTCTATTGGAGCCGAAACTTTTTGCCTCCTGGTTCCAACATTGGGCCGATTTGGAAGGCAAAGCCGCTACCTGATCTTTGGACCACGCCAGTAGCGCTGTTTGCGAAGTTCGTCTAGTTCTTGCAATGCCCGATTCTGCATCTTTTATTCGCCCTTGATCGCAGTACCACGCGTTGCTAGCATCGATCTCATCATGACAAAACAGATGCAACACAGTCGCTTGAGTCGATTGCAGTTCATGACAAGACAGGCCGGCCAAATTTACCTAAACCAACAAAAAAATATGTGCAGATACGATTCTGCGATAAGATAGCCGTAGAGCATTTTATAATCAAACCACATTGCCACGAAAAAAATCGACACCGTCGCGCCCCACTGAAACGACTGTCAAACCTATCTATCGAAAAGACCGGCTGTTTAAGGCTACCTCCACCTCCCTCAATATTCAC
>JBCCEX010000099.1:0-5758 GCA_039030035.1 Myxococcota bacterium | reverse complement strand
TGCAGCACCTGCGCGATCGCTATATCATCGAGTCCGAACAAAACAGCGGCCTAGGGCGCTACGACCTAGCCCTAGAGCCCAAAGACAAAACCCAACTCGGTTTCGTATTTGAATTTAAACGCGCCCTGCAAGCAGATAACTCCCTACAGACCTCTGCCCAAAAGGCATTGCAGCAAATTCAAGAGCTGCGCTACCACACCAACCTATTCAAACGCGGCGTCAACAAGGTTATTGCTTTGGGAATGGCTTTTAAGGCAAAAGATGTAGCTATCGTCCACAAAGCCCTCACCGAATTCGGCGGCACATAGGGAGCCAACTTCGTGGCTATGTTTTGTCTGCGCCAGTTCTGGAAAATTTTGATCATGGATTGCGCTTTGGCCGGCAATGGCGTACATGGTAAGAGAGAGAAATAAAATGATCTGCTGATGCGATCACAAAACAGGAGGCAGCATGAAAGTGACTATTGAGGTGGCCGACCTACTCAAATCTCTAACGCTGCTGCACACTGTGGCGCAGCGCAAGAGCTCGATGCCGATTTTGTCGCATGTGTTGCTGCAGGCGCAGCGCGATGAGCAAACAGGCGCGGGGCAGCTGGATTTGAGTGCTACAGACTTAGAGACAGCCATGCGGCTGTGTCTGCCGTGTGAAGTTGAAATGGCGGGCGGTGCGGCGGTGCCAGCTCGTACGCTGTTTGAGCTGGTGCGTAGTTTGCCGGGTGCCAAAGTCTCCTTAACGCGCGACGACGACGGGCAGCTGCATGTGCACAGCGGTCGGGTGCGAGCGCAGCTGCTTACACTGCCGCAAGAGGATTTTCCAAATGTGGCTCAACCCCAAGATGTGCAGCTGCTGCAGCTCAACGTCAAACAGTTTGTCGATATGGCACAAAAAACGCTTTACTGCACCAGCAACGACGAAAACCGCTTTGCTCTCACCGGTGTGTGCTGTGAGCCGATCGAGCAGGAGTCCGGTTTAATGATGGTGGCCACCGATGGCCATCGCCTGAGCCGGGTACGGCAAGCGGGAGAGAGTGTAGATTTGCAGCTACAACATGCAATTATTGTGCCGCGCAAAGGGCTAACCGAGCTGCTGCGGCTGCTGCAGCAACAAGAGGTGCAGCCAGACAGCCGGTTTCAGCTAGGTATTATGCGGGGTCAGCTGGTGGCTGTGTACAACAACGCGCTTCTTACCATGCGGCTGCTGCAGGGGGAGTTTCCCGATTACCGGCAGGTGATTCCCAAGCTGTCAGACAAAATTGTGCGGGTGTCGCGCGCCGATTTGCTGGCCTGTTTGCGCCGAGCAGCTGTGCTGGTAAGCGAAAAGCACACAACGCTGCGTTGGGATCTAACACCTGGCGAGCTGGCGGTGTACTGCCACAACCCTGACACCGGTGAGGTGTCTGATCAAATTGCTATAGATTACGAAGGCCCCGAGCTGCAAATTGGCCTCAACGCCCGCTATGCCCTCGAGGCCATTAGCTCGCTTGACGACGACAACGTACTCATTCGACTCACCGACAGCGCATCGCCTATTTTGCTCAGCGGCATTGAGCCAGAGCATCATCAATGTGTGGTGATGCCTATAGATGTATAGCAGCGCTGTGGCAACCTCATGACGAGCTATGTATTGGGCAGGCGCAGCGTACGCGCCTGTTTGCAGCACACGCCCACACGTGCTATTGCTGTGTTTTGTACCGCTGCTGTGCACAAGCAGGTACGCGAGTGGGCCAGCTGTGCCAACATAGATTGCCACATCACCGACACCCAAACACTCACGCAGCGGGTTGGCGACCCACAGCATCAGGGTGTGGCGCTGCAGGTGCGCCCCTTTGCCTATGCCCCGCTGCCGCCGCTGCTCAAACAGCCGCCACAGCTATGCCTGCTGCTTGATGGCATCACAGACCCAGGCAATTTGGGCCGCGCTATTCGCATAGCCGCCGCCTTTGCCGCTCAATTTGTGGTTATTCCGAGCCACAACAGCTGCGCTGTAACGGCTGCGGTCGAAAAGGCAGCCTGTGGCGGCTGCGCTCAACTGCCGGTGGCGCGCATTACCAACCTCAACCAGGCGCTGCAGCAGCTACAGCAAGCCGGTTTTTGGTGCATGGGCGCCGACGAGCGTGCCGGCATGCAGCTGTGGCAGGCCGATTTGCGCAAACCGTGTGCCTGGGTGGTGGGCGGTGAACATAGGGGCATGCGCCCCCTGGTTAAGCGCCATTGCGACGAGCTGGTGCGTATTCCCATGGCCCAAGCTGGCATCGACCTCAACGCCGCCGATGCTGCGGCGCTGCTGCTATA
The DNA here is from genome assembly GCA_039030035.1 of Myxococcota bacterium. Classification (GTDB taxonomy): domain Bacteria; phylum Myxococcota; class UBA727; order UBA727; family JABDBI01; genus JBCCEX01. The sequence goes on along the minus strand of JBCCEX010000099.1, from coordinate 3,467 downwards.
CGAAACCGCTCGTCAACGCCATGAATAAACGCAGTAGCTTGACAAAAGTCTTGCATTTGACTAAGTAATGAGTATGCGGGGAAGTAGATGCGCTATTTGCTGAAGAGCTCAACAAAAAACCAAACGATGACACCAACAAAATTGACACCGATTTGCCACACAGCTGCCGTGGCCTTGGCATTGCTGCTGGCCGGCTGCAGCGGCAACTTGTGCGGCGACTACACCCAAAACGGGTGCAACGGCAAAACCGATAAAGACAACAGAACATGCATGTGGAACGGCATTGCCTGTATACCCACCACAACAGTGGCGCAGTCTGATATGCCCAAAATCGATCCACAACCTTCTCATACCGATGCTGCTGCCATACCGTGCGAGGAGATTACAAATCAAAAGCTGTGTGTGGGCGCATGCAAATACAACAAGAGCACATGTGTGGCAGATCCAGCCGGCCAAGTAGAGCCATGCATCAGCAAACAAAATACACTGCAGCAGTGTTTAGAAAAATTTGACTTGCACCAATGCGCATGGAGCCGTGGTGGCTGCTGGCGACACGCTCCCAAGTACTGTGTAAACAAGGCCGACCTCGACTGGCCTAGCTTAAAGGGCATGGCAGCAACTCAAGAAGATTGTGAAGCCCTCAAGTTTGGCCCCAACCAGACGCAGCCCTTTGAGTGGGATGCTACAGGCAAATGTGCGTTACAAGATACTATCTGTGCGTTAGGAGTCGATCAGAAACTGGCTATGAACGGCAATTATGCAACAAACACTCTTTTTTACTCACGAGTTTTAGGGGCAGCTGGTGATGTTCAGAACAGTTTTAAAATCACCCGATATGGTAGCGGCGGTAAACAGCAAGCCCCATGCGGCACCAACGGCAATATTGTTGGTGGAATTACCGGCAACAACGACCCTTGCCATGACAATAAAACCCATGCACAGTGTACCGATCAAGCCGTGATTGTCGATTTTGACGGTGCAGGTTTGCTGCTGCGAGATGGCAACAACACCATCACACTCAAGCACCACTGCCAATTTGAGGGGCGAGACCATGGCTGCTACCTCAAAAATACCATTCCCGATTTTGGCTGCACCAAAGCAAGCTTGACCGACTGCAGCGGCCAGTACAAAGATGTCTGCACGGTATTAGACACCTCAAAGGTCGCCCCCAGTTTGTAGCGCAACAGCGTGTACCAATTTGCGACAAGAGAAGGGATCTGTGACCCTTAAGCGGCGCTATGTGCCAGCGGTTTGCGTTAGCTCGGTGTGGGCAACGGCAACCTGTTTACCTCTAAAACCCATGCCCAAAGCAATCACCCTGCGCACACCGCGCTTAAACAAGTTGGTGTGGTAATGCAGATCTTGAATTTGCTGCAGTGCCTTTTGGGCAGAGGCCTGCAACGAGTTTTCTACTCGCAGGGCACGCTTAAATTCAAATACAAAGCCAAGTTGTGTTTTGTCTTTGGGCTCTAAAGCTAAATCGTAGCGCCCTAGACCGCTGATCTGTTCCGACTCAATCATGTAGCGATCGCGCAGGTGCTGCAGCATGCCTAAAATAAAGGCGTGATAAAATCGCTCAGGCTGTTTGCCGCCGGTGTCAAAATAGCTGGCGCTTTCTAATACGAACTCCTGAAACTCCTCAGCAAACTCTTCGATCTCCCCTTTTACCAACACCTCAACCAGAGCAGTTGCATTGATGCCTGTACCACTTGTAAGCCAACGGCGCAGCAAATCGTTGTAAACACACATCACCTCTTGATTGGGAATGCGCAGCTGCACAACATGCTCCAACGAACCGGGTTTTTTCTGGTGCGTTGCTGCCGTGACATAGCCGCTGGCCAGCAGCAATCCCCATAAATGGGCGCTGTCGTTTTCTAAAAAGCGCAACGGTATATGCTCTTTGACAAGTTGTGTGGTGCTGTAGTTTGTGTTGGGCGACAGCAGTTCGTGCAATCCCTTTTTGGTGTCTGTATTAGCGCGGGTGAGCAGCTGATGAATAAGGTAATTGTCGCTGGTGTTAACCCAGTGCAAGCCTGGTTGGGCTGTTGGTGTGCAGAGGTCGTTGATAACAGACCAAGGATTGTAAATCATGAGCGGTTGATCGGTACCAAAACGATAGCCGTTGTAGGCTTGGCGCACCAATTCAAGGCGCTGGGAGTGTTCTCTTTGTTGCAGCAGCTGTTTGACCTCGTGTTCGGTAAAGCCGAACCACGACGAATAGGGTTGTTCGAGAACACCATAAATACCGGGGTTGTTAAGATCCGAAAAGATATCCTCTTTGGCAACACGCAAAATACCTGTGAGCACGGCTTGATGTAAAAAGCGGCCATCTTTAAGACAGTCGCCCAGCAGCCCTTTCATAAGATTGCGCATCTGCTTATAGTAGTTGTGCTGATAAGCAGCCTGCATGGGGGCGTCGTACTCATCGATGGCGACCCACGGTGCTAGACCGTTGTGCTTGAGAGTCAGTAGTTTTGTTAAAATCAATAAGGTTTTTTCACATTCGACAGGGGCAGCTTGTTCCTGTATCACTCTTTGTAAAACACGCTGCTGGCCGGATGATAGTTGATCCACTGGTGCATCTTTCCAGGTTTCTTCAACCAGTTCTGCCAACAGGTTGCGTAGCTTCCAAAACGCATCGTCCCAATTGTCTTGTTTAACGGCACGAAGCGAGATAAACAACACCGGCCGCTTGCCACGCTCTTGCTGATACTTCTGCCCCGCTTTGCTAATGGCCAGCCCTTCAAATAGATCCTCTTTGCCGCTGGCCGGTTCCCGTAAAAACCGACAAAGCATGTCGAGATTTATGGTTTTGCCGAACCGCCGTGGGCGGGTGATGAGTGTGACCTCAGCGCCAATATCAAGAAATTCCTTGATAAACAGCGTTTTGTCGACAAAGCAGTAATCGTCTTGCCTTAATTTGGCAAAATCCGATACACCCACCGGTACTTTACCGGTTGGATTGACAATGGGGTTGTCGTGCACGGTATCGCTCATATCTACCATGTTACATCATGACGAAGCTGTTGAGATGATGTGTATGAAAAAAGAGTCATTTTGGGATAGTTTTGCGACACAGCATATCAAGGTTTATCGTTTTTTTGGTTTTTCTTTGGAAAATTGGTATAAGCTGATGCGAAAGAGGCTGTGCTAACTGAAATAACCGAAAAAACCATAACAATGCAGCAGGCCACAAGCAAAACTCAGCGAAGCGCTGTAACGGCCTTTGTGGTGCCCTATTGGATGAAGGTTGCCTTTTTTTGGCTCAGCTGTGTGGTAGCTGCAGCATGGGCGGGGCATCAAACACACAAGCGGCTGTTTTTGGGGCGGCTGCATCTGCAGGCGTTGGTGCAACCTACTGTGTTTCACAACACCAAGGCGCCTGTGGTTGCTGCGCAAATAGGCAACATAGGGCAGCAACAGCTGCTGGCAGCAGCCGGCAACAAATGGGCATTGGTGCACTTTTG
>JBCCEX010000098.1:0-5820 GCA_039030035.1 Myxococcota bacterium | reverse complement strand
GCTTTTGATGTGACAAATGCAGGTCAAATAGGCCGCATTGCTGCTCAAGTAACAGCAGCTGAAGAGGCACTTACTACCGCCCGCCAAGTTATCACGGCTTCTTACGACGCGCTAAACGGTGCCCGCCAAAGGACTGTAAATGGTGGAGGTGCTTTTGATGTGGCAGATGCAGGTCAAATAGGCCGCATTGCTGCTCAAGTAACAGCAGCTGAAGATCTTGCTACCCGCACCGTTGCTGCTGAAGAGGCACTTACTACCGCTCGCCAAGTTATCACGGCTTCTTACCGCGCGCTAGAGGATGCCCGCCAAAGGACTGTAAATGGTGGAGGTGCTTTTGATGTGACAAATGCAGGTCAAATAGGCCGCATTGCTGCTCAAGTAACAGCAGCTGAAGCTCTCGTTGGTACATGCGTCGCACAAATCGATGACTTACATGCCCATATGGGTGATTACCAAATCGAGGTGGGTGCTGCTGTTGGTCGATACAACACAGCCGGTGATGCCGAGAAAATTAACACATTTGTTAACATCGTCAACAAAGCTAAAGGCGATATGAAAAATGATGCGGACACGAAAGCCGCCGCCGAAACAGCGCGCGACGACGCTGTTAATACCTTGAACGATGTGTATGGCCATCTAGAAGATCCAATCAAGCGCACAGTTTCTGGACAGAACGATGATGGTAATCTTAATGATTTTGATCCGGCAAATGCAAATCACCGAACGAACCTTGCAACAGCCGTGGAGAAAATGCAAGCTGCGATCACAACTGCACAAGCTCAATTCCGAGCTCTGCAGGGTGCCGTTGCTTTGAACGACAACTTTACTGTAGTAAATGGTGACGACGCTGGGGCCGTCTCTCAGAACATCGAGAACCAGGTTGAAACCATGACTAACCAAATAGCGCGGATTACGGGCCACTTCACGGCTATTAAAGATCATTTGCATGGTACACGTTATACGATTAATGACGATGATTGGGCTGCCGGTAACGCGTTTAACCCTGTCAACATTCTCGATTTAACTACTCTGGTTGGCAAAATACAACAAGCGAAAGACGCCAATGCCTTAGACTAAGAGATAAAGAGCCGTCTTATACAACTGGGCAGCTGGTGCGCATTTGCGTGCTGGCTGCCCGGTTTTTTTTGGTGCGATTAGCATGGTGTACATCTTTGAAAATTTAGCACGCACTTGATTTCTTAAAAAAATAAATTATATATCATTAAAAGGAGATGGTTATGTATATAAAAAAGCGTTCTTTGTTGATGGGTTTTGCATGGTTGGGTTTTGTGGCAATGGGTTGTACCCAGTCAGAACAGCCTGAGGGTGCGGCAGCAAGGTCGTCTCGAGTCTCTTCTGATGAGGCAGGTAAAAAAGAGAAGGCAGTGGTAGGAAAAAAGGGCAACAAGAGGGCGCAATCTAGCAGCAAAAAGACGGTCTCTAAAAAGGGGAAAGAGTATAACTCTATAGAGCAAGCTAAGGCAAAATTGGCGGCGAAAAATGGGATGATTTGGTTTGGTGATTTTGATGATTTGGAGGCGGCTAATGAGAGTACACCGGCGCAAAAAGAGCAGTGGACCTGTGGCTACAACAGTGTTTATTATGCTGCATCTCGTTTGAGTATATCTGAGCTGGATAGGGGGCTAGCAAAGCGTTACAATGCCAATCGTGATGCACCCTCTTCGATTCGTAAGGGGCTGATCAATGGTTTTTATAAGAAGAAGATTTTGGCCAGTAAGGCTGGTGATTTTATGGATTCTCTTGGCGATGATGCTCCCAAATCGCTGCAGGCGGATAGAAACAAGACGGTTGCGGCAATGTTGGATGAGGAGGGGATTGATACCAGCGCTGCGCAGATTGATTTGTGTGAATTGGCCAAAATCAAGGATTTGGGGCGGTTTTTTAAGAGCTCCAACTGCCGTAGCACCAATGTGGGGCCAACACCGCAATTGGTTGTAACAGCCATTAACAGGGGGCTGTTGGGGTCTCAATTTCGGGCGCAAGAGTATGGTTTTGATGACTTTGACAAGCTGCTGTCTTACATTGTGAAAGAGGGAGAGAGCAAGAAAAAGGGGGTTGTGGTGCTGGGATTTAATCCCAATAGCCGGTTGGATGGGTGGCACTACATGTCGGTGATTGGTGCTGAGGTTGACAACGGTGCAGTTGTGCATGTGGTGATGAGAAACACCAACGGTGATATTCGATACTGGCCTGTTGCCAAGCTGCAAGAGTGGATGGATAGCCAGAGGAAAAAGGGGCTGAGCACAGCCGATCGATATGTTGCCAAGCAGGTTTTGCCGGCGCGTTTTTCTGGAGTGCTGCTTTCTTTGGATAAATAGCTAAACAGGCCTGACCGCAGGCCTGCTGATGACCTTTGTAACGGCGAGGGTTTGTTGCGGGGCGCGTGTGTAAATAACAGCAAAAAAATCCTATTAGAAAACAGATCAATCTAATCAGGATTTTCTTTTTATTGCAATTAAACGCAATAATTTTTACAATAAAATTGTTACATTTATTACGCTAACAAAGTCAATGTGTTGACTTATTGAATTCAAATGATATACTAGAGCCTCGATGGAGGCAGTAAGATGATGAATTTAAAATGTAGGATCTGTATTGGTTTGCTGATGATAGGGCCATTTGGCTTGGCTTGTGGCAATAGGCCAACGGGGGTTGATCAAAATTCGACTCGCACGGTGGCGACAGATGATGGTAGTGGCGCAAAGTCGGGCAGCAAGCTCAAAAAGTTGGGGAGCGACATCAAAAAATTTGGTAAGAGGCTCAAAAAGAACTTCTCGAAAAAGCCAAAACCGCCTACGGGAGACTATGCAACAGCGCAGGCTGCTGCCGATGATTGGCAGGCGACGCAGTATGATATTGAGTTTATTTCACCACAAGATGCGCAGCAGGCCGAAGATAACACCGAGGCGCAGACCAGTCAGTTTGCCTGTGGTACGCGCAGCACGCTGTTTGCCCACAATAGCATTGCGTCAAAAAGAGGTCGATGCTCCTACGTGACCATGTTTGATGAGGAGAAAAATGCAGCCTGGTCGGTAAAGAGGGGAATTTTGCATCAGAGTCTACAGCCACAGGTGTTGAAGGTGACCTTGGACAAGATCAAGGGCGTGGCGGGAATTACAGATCAAATTGTTAGAAAGTACGCCGGTAAAACCTTTGGTGAGATGCTGCAAGATTCGGGTATTGACACCACAAAGGCTCTTGATTTTTGTGAAATTCGCAAGCGAAACAGCCTGGTAGGAAAATTTGTGAAGGAGAGCCAGTGTGATGCCAGTGTTGGCCCGCAGCCAAATTTATTGCGTGATTTTATTAACAACAAGAATATTCCTGGACTCTCTTGCAACATTCGGGCTGAGGTCTTTTCGTTTGATGACCTAGATGACAGTTTCTTTGGCACCATGCACGATATCAAAAACAGAGGCGGTATTCCGATTGTGCTGCTCTTTTTGAAAAATCAGCTAACCTGGCACTACGAGGCGATTATTCGTATTAACCGCGACAAGGTGTTTTTGCGCAACACAAACAAGCACTGGGATATTTGGAATATGGATTGGTTTGCCTACAGAGCCATGCCGCAGCATACTATCGATAAATTTATTGCTGCTGCTGTGCTGGATCAACCCTACTCGTTTGTGGCGATTTTTCCTCAATAGACTCGATGTGTTGGGTGTTTGTGTGGGCAAAACATGTGGCTGCTTGCTTTTCAAGAGTTGCGAAACGTGGTACACCAAGCATCGGGAGCCAAGAAGAGATTTTTTGTGGATAAACGCTGGATTGGTGTTGTGGTTGTTATGGTTGCGGCTGTAGCTGTGGCTGTTTTGTTTGCTTGCAGCACAGCACCATCGAGCGGCGAACCGAATCGAGAGGTACAAAAAGGCGCACTATGGACCTGGTTTTATACACAGCAAAAGCCGGTGAATGCTGTTGCATTGGTGGTACACGGGCGAGGTCAAGACCCCGATGAGCTAGCAGATATTATTGCAACTTTTAATCAATTGGGTGTTGATGTGCTACGGGTGCAGCTGATTGGGCACCCACAAGGGCCTGAAACCACACCAGGCTTGGCAGCATGGCTCGATCAGGTCGAGAGTGCCTATGACCAAGCTGTGCAAAAAGCCAGCCGACCGCAGGGCGAACTGCCGGTTTTTGGTGTGGGCTACTCGTTTGGAGGAGCTTTGCTGGTGCGCATGATTCAGCAAGACACTCGACCCATTGTGTTTGATAAATTGGTGCTGTTTGCGCCAGCTATTGCCTTTACCCCCGAGCTCAAAAAGGGTCTAGAAATTTTAGAGACGGTTCGCCAAAGCGCAGATGACCGGGCTGTGCAGCGTTTGCAACGCATGTGGGGATACATTTTTTCTGATCTGCAAGAGACACTAGACGAAGAGGGTGAAGGGGGCGAAGGGGGTGAAGAGGGCGCAAGGAGCCAAGAGAGCGAACAGGTCGATGCAAGTGAGCGATACAAAGAGTTTTTTGCTTCGATTCCAAATAGAGGCAAAGAGGCAGAGAGGTTTGGTCGAGATTTGGTTGCAGCGCTTAAGGGTGATACGGCTGCTTGGAACAAAATACGCGGCAATCTGCCAGATGCATTGCGGCCTGATTTAGATCAAATCATGCAGCTGGCACCTGGCTCAGAACAATATCAGCCTTTTGGGGAGGTGTTGTTGGCGGTTGATCTGGCTCTCAAGCAGATGGCCGACGCTTTGCCGCTGGGCAAAGCGAGACCGTTGCAAAAACAGCCAACACTGATTTTTATTGATCCAGAGGAGTCGTTGGTGTCGGAGCAAAGCATTGAGAGCGACGTGATTCAAAAACTTAACCTGTCGCAAAATTGGCGAATTGAAGAGGTGCTTGGCGTTGGACACCGTGGTATTATTCAAATTAGTGACGATCCCCAAATGCTGCAACAGCTTGAGCAGTTTGTGGGAATCTCTCTGCCGCAGCAGGAAGATGAGGATGAGGAGGATGGTGATGAGCAGCAGCAGGAGAATTGAGACTGCTGTTTGATGAGCTGCAACAGGGCGCTTGCACAGCTTGATAAAAGTGCAGCGTTTCGCTGCCGTGTGGAAAATGGCGGCAAAATAGGGTAGTTTGATTGTGTATGGTGGGTGTAGCTCAGCGGTAGAGCACCAGGTTGTGGCCCTGGGGGTCGAGGGTTCAAGCCCCTTCACTCACCCCATAAAACAAGGTATGCTACATAGCACAGTATGCAATGTTAGCGCCCGTAGCTCAGCTGGATAGAGCACCGGATTTCGGTTCCGGGTGTCGGGAGTTCGAATCTCTCCGGGCGTACCATTTTTCAATTTGGTAAACCGATAGCCAAGTTTTATTGCCATAACGCGCTAAAAGGCAAGAGATAGATATTTTTATCATACGCAATGACGCGCGGTGTGTTGCATAGCACGACTCCACAGTAAAAGTCATCTGCTGTGCTGGCTTGCAGCTGTTTGATGCCAGCCAAATCTTTATCGCTGATACTCTCTGCATGTTTCACCTCAATGGCCACCAGCTTGCTTTGCTTTTCTAGTACAAAATCAATCTCGCGGCCATCATTGGTGCGATAAAAGCTAATCGCCACCTTTTCTCTTGTGGCAAAGTTATTTTTACACAACTCAGACAGCACAAAATTCTCCAGCACATGCCCAAAGCGTGTGGGATGGTTTTTTGCCAACTGCTGTGGTGTACTGCCAAGCAGATGACACAAGAGCATCGTGTCGTAAAAGAATATTTTATCCGACTTCACCAGCCGTTTTGTCATGTTGCGATACCATGGGCTCAGTGTGTTGGTGACGAAAGTGCCAT
>JBCCEX010000097.1:0-5872 GCA_039030035.1 Myxococcota bacterium | reverse complement strand
TTGAGGGAGGTGGAGGTAGCCTTAAACAGCCGGTCTTTTCGATAGATAGGTTTGATAGTCGTTTCAGTGTGGCGCGACAGTGTCGATTTTTTTCGTGGCATTGTAGTTTGATTCTCTCTTGCTCTACGGCTATCTTATCGCAGAATCGTATCTGCACATATTTTTTTGTTGGTTGTGGCAAAACCAACCGTCTCTCTACTAATACAGTAAGCACCTGAAGATGCCTTTCTATGCTTTTTTTAATGCGTTGGCCCTGTAATGCGTTGGCCTTGCTGACAAGCCAAGGGATAATTCCTACGTTTTTTTGTTTGAGTTCTTCTCCGCAATACCTTGAAATTAGGATTTTTAAGATGCTTCTGCCCTGTTATTGGCTGCCCATGCTCTTGCCAGCCATGCACATCGTAAGATAATCTAAACATGGTGGATACTCATTAAGTTAGATACGTGATCAGGAGGTAAGTCAATGAAACGCTTTTTAACGGTCTCAGTTACTGTATGTGCCCTATGTGTTTTGCCGTTGGCCCTGTTGGCCTTTGCAAACCAAACAGATAAGGGTGTGGTGCAGGCACTGCAGCAAATCATACCTGCATCGACCTCACGCAAAGCTCTTGCTAACGATGCGCTGTCAACCCCGCAACCAACTCAATTTACCAAACCACCTTCTGACTCGCAGCCCGATCAAGGCGCGGTGGCCCCTGCTGCAGCATCAAGCAATTTGCAGCCGTGGCAGCAGCAGCTGCAGCAGTGTGTTGCTGGCTATTCACTCATTTCGCTGGCCTCTGTGGTGCAGGAGATTGCTCCAACTGTTTTGGCCGTGAGTACAGAGGCTGTTGTTACATCACCCTCTCGCCCTTCGGTGCCAGGGCCAGGAGGTGGTGATCTGTTTGAGGACTTTTTTCGCTTTTTTGGTCAGCCGCAACGAGAGCAACAGCCCTCTAAACGCCATGTGGAGGGCTGGGGTACCGCTTTTGTGATCTCAGCAGACGAAACATACGGTGTTTTGGCGTTAACCAATCACCATGTAATTGAAAAAGCTGATACCATTAAAGTTAAGGCCTACGACAGACGCGTGTACAACGCAGAATTAGTCGGTTCGCACGAAGACACAGATGTTGCACTGCTGCGCATCAAAAGCGATCACCTCAACTGGAAAGTCCTGCCATTTGCCCAAACACCGGTACAGGTTGGAGATCGGGTCATTGCCATGGGTAATACATTGGCTTTGGGTACCACCGCATCTGAGGGCATTGTGTCGGGATTGGGCCGTAGCAAAGTTTTTCCCTCAGGGCGTAAGGGGCTGTTTAACTTTACCCAAATTACTGCGCCTATCAGCCCGGGTAACTCCGGCGGCCCTTGCATCCGCATTGATCTCGATGCCAGCTGCAAACCCAAAATGGAGATCATCGGTATGAACACAGCCATGTCGGCCAGTGGGCAAAACGTGGGGTTTAGTATACCTGCCGACGAAATTCTTGAGCCTGTTTACAAGCAGCTCAGAAATCCCCCTCACAAAGTTGTGCGCTCTTGGATGGGTGTTGTGGTGAGTGAGGTAGATTGGAAACTGGCAAAAAATCTGGGCATTGACCCCCCACACGGAGCGTTGATTCATGAGGTGGTTCCTAAGGGTCCTGCCGACAAGGCGGGCATTCGTCCAGGAGATGTGGTGTTACGATTTGATGGCAAAATGGTACGTGATGACATGGCTTTGCCGGTAGCAGCAAGCCTCAAAGGTGTTGACAAAACTGTACCTGTTATTGTGTTTCGCGAGGGCAGCAACCCGCCGCAGCTGTCGCTTACGCTCACCTTGGGCAAGCGCCCCGAAAATGATGAGCTCGAATTAGCCTCTGCCAACCCGGGTGCAACTATTCATATCCCTTCATTGGGCATCTGGGTAACAGATGGCACCGAAGCGCTGCCCAAGTGGCACTTGCAAGAGTTGGGTATTCCTGAAAATGTCAAAGGAGCTCGCGTGGTCAAAGTTTCACGTGAAGCAAAAAACTTCTTAAAAGGCAAAGAGACCATCATTAAGGTCAATCGCCGTGTTATATCTAGCGCTCGCGAGCTTAAAAAAGTTGTCGATAGCATCAAACCCGGTGAGCCGCTGCATCTGCGCCTGTTTCGCGGTAATTCGCTGGCGTACTACTTCTTTTCAAAACCAGCTGAGCCGGCCAAAGAGCCTAAACGAAAAAAATAATGCTACATCTACATCGCAAAAGGCTCACACTAGCTGTTGTGTTGGGGGCAATGTGTTCTCTCAATGGCTGCCTCTTCGATCCCTCCAACAAGTTGGATTTCGATTGCGATCCATTAGAAAACGGGCTGTATGTGAATCCACGCACCCGCAATGGTGGTGAGCGCGCTACAGGGCGTAGCTGGAAAGATCCCTTAGCCACACTGCAGCAAGCTGTGGCAAAAGCGCAAAAAGACCCCACCATTCGCAACATCTATATCACCAACGGCATCTACACGATGCAAAGTGAAAAAAAATCGCCCACTCCCGAGCAGTCGGTACTGCTGCTGACGGGTTTGAAAAATGTTAAACTTTTTGGCGGATTTCTTGGCGATGGCAGCGAAAAATGTCTGCAAGATCGCCGCCCTACCCAAAAAGATGGCACTGTCTTAAGCGGCATTTTGCAGGAGGATGACGAAACACAAGCACAACAGTATGTATGGCACGTTGTGCGCGTTGAGCATGTCGCCAATGTGCATCTTGACAACATCACCATTCGAGGAGGCAGAGCCACACAATGCACTGCAGTTGCAGATAATGCTTGTCATCACGGCGGCGGTATCTACGTTGGTGCAGATGTTGAGAAGCTCAGAATGAAAAGACTCACCTTCGAAAACAACCATGCAAGTTTTGGTGGCGCCTTTTATGCCTCCAATTGCCCACAGTGCTTTTTTGATACATGCGTGTTTCGCTACAACAAAGCCATTCAGCAGCAAGAAACCGCAGGCGTTGGCGGCGCTATCTTCGTGCGCAACTCCACATCACTGAACCGCAAAAGTGAAGACCGTACCTTCAGCGTTGCGGGTGGCCACTTTCAGCATAACGAAGCCGCTACAGGTGGAGCGATTGCAGCAGCCAAAACCGATATGTTTGTGCTTGGAGTCGAATTTCGACACAACAAATCCTTAGGTGAAGGTGGTGCCATCTGGTTAGCAGACGGATCAGTAGCGCAGCTAGAGCGCTCCTGGTTTATCAACAACCAAGCAGGTGTACATGGCGGGGCTATCTCTGTGAGCTCGCAATCTACTTTACAAGAGCTCGATGACAACCGCTTTCAACAAAACCAACAGGGAGCCGGTGACGACATTTTTCGAGAAACTTTGCCGCGCAAGCCCCAAGAAGACAACGAGTAGCTGCAGCTGCCTGCTAGCTCAATTGACACACTGCTATACCGCTGTTTTGCAAACAAGCACAACTGTTGTACATCAATACAATCACTACTCAGCTGAGCTCGATAGTTGGCCGGCAGCTAGATTGATGTCTCTATTTTCCAAAAAAGAGTCGGTATATCCGTGTTGCGTCACAGCAATCATTGCCCGACCAATTTGCACCGTTGAAGTCACACAGCCAGCACACACACCCTTCAAGAGCGGATAAAATGGGCTAGAAACTCCATAAAACAGGCGATACAGAGCCGTTTTAGAGCGCACACCACGCATCGGTTGAATATAGCCGGGCCGAAACAGGTAAACCGCCCTAACAGGAAGCTTCAACAGCGCTTTTTCTGTTTCGCCCTTAATACGCAGCCACATCAGGCGACTAGATGCGGTCGCGTTTACACCCATGCCCGATATATAGCAAAACACAGCCTGCGGGCTGCATTGCGCAAACAATTTGGCAAATGCCAATGTTAAATCGTAAGTAACATGATGAAACTGCACCTGCGACAGCGTTGCAGCAGTAGCACCCATGCAAAAATAGCAGGCTTGTGCATCTTGCAAATGCTTCTCAGCTGCCGACAGGTCAGACCAATCTGCGCAAATCACTTCGGTGATCTTCTCATGTGCAAGCCCAATAGGGGTACGATTGACCAGCACAATCTTGGTAACGGCAGGGCAATCGAGACACTCTAGCAGCACCCCTTTGCCAACCATTCCAGTTGATCCGGTGATAATAACTTTCATGGTCTAAATGTTAACACAATAGGCAAAATAGCCTGTCTGTTTACCCCTTTGGAAGATGATCGCACCAATGCGATCATAATGAGGGTTATCGAATTTGGCAATTTGCTTTTTTGAGGCCTTTGAGACTCTCCTTACCAAACGTTATATTCAGCACCCAGTGCATACTTTGAACTCCCCAGTGCCCTATCACGACCAGTCCAATGCCGCTTCACACCTGCTTTGTTTTTATATGTTATCTATTTGGCTAAGCTGTATACTTGCATCTGAGCCCAGGTTTTGTCATGCTAGGTTGGGTTTTAAAGTAGGTGATAAACCAGCAGGGTGTAGGCAAGCCCATGAACAAACAGTTTAACGCTCACGTTGCGGTTGTTGGCGCCAGTGGCATGGTGGGTCGTCAAGTGTTGGCCTGCCTGCGCGATCTGCATTTTGCCACTGCATCTGTACGCGCTTTTGCATCGCCCCAATCGACGCAGCATCAGCTTGACATTGACGGCGAAACCATTCATGTGCAGCCCATTCATCCGCGCGCGTTTGATGGCGTGCAGCTCGCTTTTTTTGCTGTAGACAATGCAGTAGCGCATCAATTTTGCCCTCAAGCCATTGCTGCCGGCGCCGTCTGCATCGACAAATCGAGCGCCCACCGCATGGACAAAGATGTGCCTTTGGTGGTACCCGAGGTCAACCCAAATGCTTTGTCTGGCTGGCGCGCTCGCCATATTGTTGCTAGCCCCAACTGTGTGGTGATTCCACTGGTACGTGTTCTGCATGCGTTGCGACAAGGCTCGCCTCTGAAGCGGGTGGTGGTCTGCTCGTACCAAGCAGCCTCTGGCATGGGCAAGCAGGGGGTACAGCAGCTGCAACAACAGACACAGCAGCTGCTGCAAAACACAGCGCAGCAACCCATAGACTGGAGCAAACAGCTGGCATTTAATGTGCTGCCCTGCATTCCAGAATCGGGAAAATTCAGCGAAGCAGGAAGCAGCTCTGAAGAGGATAAAGTGGTACTGGAGTGTCGTAAAATCTTGGATGAACCGCAACTACCCATTGAAGCAACCTGCGTACGGGTGCCGGTACTGCATGGGCACGCCGCAGCTGTGCATGTCGAATTGACACAACCCATGCCGCTGCAGCGTGCCCGCCAACTGCTAGCAGCAGCCCCTGGAGTACAGCTGTATCACCACGATGCTCTAAACTTGCCGCCGTTTCCTACGCCGGCGCATGTTGCCGGCACCAACACCGTTGCCGTTGGCCGCGTACGACACGATCGTTCGGTAGCCAACGGTTTGGCCCTGTGGCTATGTAGCGACAATGTCCGCGTTGGCGCTGCTGTTAACGCTGTACGCACAGCTCAACTTCTTTGTGAACAGTACTGGACTTCATAACAATGAGAAAAAGCAAGATTGTGAGATACACAACAATAGAAGAACTAACAAAATGGCTGCTGCTAGCTATTTTTCTGGCCTGGCCCGCTACAGCCACACAAGGCACAGTACCAGAGGGCCAGTTTAAAGACCAAAACGGTAACAAAGTAACAGGATTTGGCAAAAAAGATTGCCCAAGCACAAGCCAAAGCAGCAACC
The DNA here is from genome assembly GCA_039030035.1 of Myxococcota bacterium. GTDB lineage: Bacteria > Myxococcota > UBA727 > UBA727 > JABDBI01 > JBCCEX01. Next base: position 158 of record JBCCEX010000097.1, on the reverse strand, counting down.
AAACAGCAAATCAAAGCGGCAATCAGCAAACAACTCAAAACAACCAACAGACAAGCCAAAACACAAACAGAACTCTTAAAATCACAGTACCATCAGCAAATGATGCAGAAAAAATCAAGCACTACTCCATACAAAGAACAACCTCCTCCGGCCAAGAC
>JBCCEX010000096.1:0-5881 GCA_039030035.1 Myxococcota bacterium | reverse complement strand
TTTTAGGTGTTCTATTAGCCTGCAGTCCTGTAGAGACCGAATCGATCCAGCAACATACTCAAAAAGAGGATGTAACTTCAGGTAGCTGCCTTGTTCAACAAGATCAGCAAAGCTGTGAAGAGGCCAAAGAAACAAGCGGCGTTGAGTGCGAATGGATCCCGCTGCAAGAGCATGGTGTATGCGAATTAGCAAAATCTGCAGCTGCAACCACTACAAGCAACATCGACTCTTCCAATGAGAGTGCCAACGGCAATCATCGCCAGGGTTCGCACACGCTTACCAATAACAGCCGCGATCACCAAAATGGCAAACAGCAGCATCAAGACACCCCAAGCAATAACAATTCTTCAGATTTACAAACGCCCCTTCACAAAAACCAAGTTAATCGGCACACGCAAAAGCAAGGTCATCAGCCACCTGGTCGCCACAATCCTGTTCACCCCAATCCGCCAAATCCCGCAGGGCCAGCGCCAAGAAGAGCCGCCGGCAATATACAGGCTGTTATTTTTAACAACGACGTTAAAGAGATGAAAATCTACCAACGTGTGCCACTGCTTCACGGTATGCCACAATTCCCCGCTCACGCAAATTACACATTTAACTATCCTATCTTTATGTCTCATGGTTACCTGGGCAGCATTGTTGGTAACAAATTTTATATCTCTTACGACAACGTTTCTATGCTGTTTGATAAGCCGGCAAGGGCAACCTTTATGAAACCCAGTATCGATACAGCATTGATGATGTATGGCTTAAAACAGCTTTTTAACAGGCCCGGACAACAGTTCACTCAAGTCCACGATGTCGGCAGTGGCTCGGGGCTGATTGGAAAATACATGGCTACCAATGCACCAGGAGCAGGGCCCCTAAACGTAACATTGATCGATATTGATCCCATGGCCATGCAGTTTGCTCAATCAAATGATGCAGCCATGCCACAGCAGGGGCAGGGGGGGCGCGTTGTCAATATGCATTATGTCGTTGGCAATGCGTTGACCTATATTCCCGGTAAGCAAGGGTTGCTGGTTTCCAATCCGCCCTACATTCCAACGCAACAAGAGGTTGCCAACAATGTTGTTTCTGCAGCCGTAAACAATTTTTATGCAGGTGTTGGATTTATCATAGAGCTGATTCGTGCTGTACAAAACAATCCTAATCATACAGAAGCAGTCATTATTATCCCCAGCACCTCCATGAAGTCGCTTGCTGTGCAGCAGGCAATCACAAATCTGCATGCAGATGGACTACAAGCAGAGATTTTGGTTGAGCGAGAGATCGGCTTCAAATCCTTTTTCTTGGGTGGTGCGCGGCCCGATCTACAAGCTACCGGCAACCAAATTGCTCAAAGACAACACTTTGGCAATGTCGATATGTATGTGGGTATTACCACACATGCGCGCATGGCTTATAACACACAAGCAGGCAACGCAGCTGTAGGCAGCCCATATAAGTGGCATGTGGTGTATGTTATGCGCATCTACAGATAAAGGAGGGCAGCTAATGCTATTTTCACGTATTACCTGTAAGGGTCAAACCACCATTCCGGCGGATATCCGCCGATTGTTAAACTTGTCTACCCATGATCGACTCGGTTATAAAATCGATGGCGACCGGCTTATTATCTACCCGTTGCGCGGTAATATTTTAGATCACTACGCATCGATACCCCCAAAGAATCGCCCAGAAGATTTTCGTGCTATCCGTGAACAGGTCATGCAGGAGGTGGCAGGTGACACTGCCAAAAAAGTCTGTCTCGATTCGTACGATCGTGATCTCAATAAGTTCAACGATGTCAAGCGCCAAGAGCCCTAATATCAACCGGCTGTAAGGCAGGTCGGCACACAGCTTGGCTTGACTTTCTCTTGCGTGTGCAGCACAAGATTAGGTATGGTCGATAATGCTGCATGGACAAAAAAGCTCAGCCAACGTGTGATGCAATTGGGTGGTTCTGCAACGCTGCAGGTGAGTAAACAGGCGGCGCAGCTGCGTCAGCAGGGGCATCGGGTGGTTGATTTGGGTGTGGGTGAACCCAGCTGCCCAACGCCCTCTTGTATTTTGTCGGCTGCAATGCAGGCGCTGCAGCAAAGTGATATCAGCCACTATACCGCTGCTGCCGGTCTGCCCGATCTGCTCACTGCGCTGCAGCAAAAATTGGCGCGCGATCAAGGGTTGCAGTACAACACCAGCCAGCTGCTGGTAACTCCGGGAGCCAAAGCGGCACTCAGCCTCACGTTTGATACCCTGCTGCAGCCTGGCGATGAGGTGATTTTATTTGCCCCCTACTGGACAAGCTATAAGGCGCTGGTGCAGCTGGCCGGCGCTACGCCTGTGGTTGTGCCTACGCATGCTCAAGATGGCTACCTGCCCAACATGCAGGCGCTGCAGCAGGCGCTGTCTGACAAAACCAAGGTGGTGCTGATCAACTCTCCTGCCAACCCCAGTGGTGCGCTGTGGTCGAAGCAGCGGCTGCAACAGCTGTGGCAGCTGCTGCAGCAACGCCCTGTTTGGGTTGTCTCCGACGAGATCTACAGCCGCTTTGTGTTCGATGGCCTCGAATATGTTAGCCCAGCATCGCTGTCGCGCGAGGCTTACGAGCGCACGGTTGTCATCGATGGTGTTTCTAAAACCTATGCCATGACCGGCTGGCGCATTGGCTGCGTTGCTGCCAGCGACTATGTGATTAGCCACATGCTCAAGCTGCACAGCCAGCGCTTTACCTGTGCCACCGCCTTGGCACAGTATGCGGCCAGTTTTGCCTTGAGCGAGGGGCGGCAAGTCGCCCAAGCGGTGCAGCAGATGCGCCAAAACTACCAGCGCCGCCGCGATACCCTACTGCCGCAGATCAAGCAGCTGCCCCACATCGGCTGCAGCACGCCACAGGGGGCCTTTTACCTGCTGCTTGATATCAGCGCCTACATAGGCCGCTCATATGGCAATATCACCATTGCCGACGATGTTACATTTTGTCAGCAGCTGCTGCAACAACAACATGTTGCCACCGTTGCCGGTAGCGCCTTTGGCACGCCTGGTACCGTTCGCTTAAGCTTTGCCGCCGACGATGCGCAGCTTGGCGAGGGCATCGCCCGTATCAAAACCTGGCTGCGGCAGCTGCATTAGCTATGTCTGCACACAGCACATCGCCTGCAGCTATCTGTGTGCAACAAGACGACGCTATTGTCACCTCGCTGGTGCGCTATGCCGAATCCGATTGCATTGTACGGCTGCTATGCCGCCGCTTAGGCTGCGTACACGCCTTTGTGCCCAGAGGGTTGCGCCCGGGCCGCCGCAATGCCAGCAGCAGTCTGCAGGCCCCGGCCAAAGCCAAGGTGGCCATTCGCCTATCGCGCAACCAGTCACTCGCCAGAGTTGTTCGCGCAGAGCTGGTCGCCTCCACCTGCTTGTTGAGCCGCACGGTACGCTCCTTTGCCCACGCCTGCTACATTACAGAACTCACCGAAGCCCTGCTGCCCCCCGACGAATCAGCCACCCCCTTTTTTACCACTGCCAACGCAGCACTACACCAAATTACCCAAGGCGATGAACGCGACTGCCTGCTACGCGCCTTTGAGCTCAAACTATTACACTTTTGTGGTGAACTACCCAACCTACAGCAGGTAGCCGACCAGCCCGGCCTACCGGCTGTTGCCTACCACCCACAACGAGGGCAGCTGCTGGCCAAAGGCTGCCCCCAAGCAATGCCCTTTGGCCCATCGGCCGTAGCTGCCAGCACCAGCTTGCTACAAGCTCGCCTACGCGAACGCCCAACCATCTGCAAACCGCTGCTGCGCCAAATCGAACAGATGCTGGCCTCACGCTTGCAACAGTGCCTCACCAAGCCCCTGCGCAGCACCCTGTTTTTGCGACAGCTGCCTCCATAATTCTCTCCTATCTGTCTACAGCTGCCATGCAGCAATCCATCCACCATTTTGCAACCAGCTGCAACAGACCCGCGCATTTGACATCAACATCCATTTTGCTGCAGATTAAATAGAGCAACACAAGTGCAACAGATAACACAGCAGCTGTGTGATACACTCTGCTAGGAGAAATAAAATGTTAACACTTATTTTGGCCCTCACCTGCAGCGCCGCCATTTTTGCCCTCGTTACCGCCACCATGAGTTGGATCGCTGCTGTTTTTCCGGCCGTTATTGCCCTAGGCGTCACCTATTTTGTCATCGCCAGGCAAATACACAAACAGATCGAGCAGCAAACCGCACAAATACAACGCCTGCTACAGCAGCGACAACTACCCGGCGCCATTCAGCGTATCAAACAGATACAACAGCGCTACAGCAAATGGCAACTCTTTTTGGCCAGCTCCCTCGATGGCGAAATCGGCATGCTGTACTACCTACAACGCGACTTCACCCGCGCCCAGCCACACCTGCAGCGCGCCTTTATTCGCCACTTCATGTCCAAAATCCTCCTGGGTGTGCTGTACCACCGCGCCAAGCAATACGACAAAATGAACGCCACATTCAAACGCGCCGCCTGGTACAACCCCAAGCAGGGTCTGCTGTGGAGCGTATGGGCCTACTGCCTCTGGAAACAGGGCCAAACACAACAAGCCGTCGATGTTTTGCTACAGGCCAAACACAAACTGGGCAGTGCCGACCCCCACGTCACCGCCAACCTCCTACAGCTACAAAACGGCAAAAAAATGAAAATGCGCGGCTACGGCAACGCCTGGTATCAGCTACAATTCGAAACCCCCGTTGCCATGCAGCAACCCATGCACCGTGCACAGCGCATGCGGCACGTCTAATACATCGCCAAACAATTAAGGGCTATTGCTTAGCTATGTGCTGCCTTCTGCTTTTTTGAATGTAAACGGACTATATTGACTCTGACTTAAAGACAATACAGCGTTTCCGTTGTTGATAGTCAGATATAAGGAGCTTGCCAGATCCTGAGATGGTGATTTAGCCCACAATATTGAGCTTGAAAGAGAATTTATTTTGTATAAATTTGTGTCTTTATCTGTTTCTAATATTTCCAATATTTCTAATAAATTTTTTTCCATTTCTGCTTTTATTGTTATTGATTTACTAGCTTAAGATAATATTTGTGTGTTTGATTGTTATCTTTATGACTGGCATACAACCCATATTTATTATTTTATTTATCGAAAATTTCAAATACCCATTCTCTCGATAAACAATGATTTTTATTTCCAGGATCTGCAGATGCTTTAACAGTGAATTCATCACCATCCTTAGCAAGACAAATATAGTATTCTTTTTGATCTCAATTTTGTGTTATTGATATCCAATAATTTGTATTCTCCATGAGACTTGGGGTGCTGGCCGGTGGGTTTACTGATAAAAACTCAGCATTATTATCTGTCGTGTTTTCTTTTGTTATTTTTTCTGCGGTACTTTGCTTGGCATCACCAGCATGATCATTTGCCGAATCACCGCAACCAAACACAAACCATACGCCACACAACAATACAACCTGTTTTGCTCTCATAACAAATTCCCCGCGCTACTAACACTTGAAAAACAAATAAAACATTCCATCTATTTCCACGCAGCCGGTGATAAGCCTGTGTTTGTTAGAGCCAAATGATTTCAGCAAAGATGGTTCGTTATCTATCTATGTCTCAACATTGCTATCAACATGGCGCCCATGCTGCTTTTGCGTTGGCTTTACTGTATCTCGACTTTCAAGTTTTTTTCTGCAGCTCAAGAGATGCCGGCCAAATTTACCTAAACCAACAAAAAAGTGTGTGCAGACACGATTCTGCGGTAAGATAGCCGTAGAGCAAGAGAGAATCGAACCACAATGCCATGCAAAAAATCGACACCGTCGCGCCGCACTGCAGCTGTTATCAAACCTATCTATCGGAGAGACAAGCTATTTAAGGCGACCTCCAC
>JBCCEX010000095.1:0-5948 GCA_039030035.1 Myxococcota bacterium | reverse complement strand
GCTGCAGCGGCTGGCGGCGGCTGGTAGCCCTTTTAATGTCAAATCCAATTCGTTGCGGTTGGGGGATTTTTCGCAACAAGATATTCAAACGCTCTATGCGCAGCATACGCAAGAGACTGCGCAGCAGTTTGCCGCAGGGGTGTGTGAGCGGGTGTTTGAGCTCACGCAAGGGCAGCCCTGGTTGGTCAATGCATTGGCCTATGAGGCCTGTTTTTGTGATAAAGCCGGGCTCGATCGCAGCAAAACCATTACGCTGGAGGCTATTGATATCGCCAAAGAAAAGCTCATTCAACGCCGCGAAACGCACCTCGATCAGCTCATGGCTAAGCTTAAGCAAGATCGTGTGCAGCGGGTGATTGAATCGATGCTGCTGGGGGTTGAGCAGCCTATCTCGCCCAACGATGTTGAATATGTCAGCGACTTAGGGCTCATTCGCTGCGAGCCCAATGGCGACATGGACATTGCCAACCCGATCTACCGCGAGGTTATCCCCCGACAGCTATCGTACAGGCATCAATTGGGCCTACAGAGGCGTCAGGCCGATTATGTCACACCGCAAGGCGCTTTAGATATCACCAAGCTGCTGCAAGCCTTTCAACAATTTTTCCGCGAAAATTCCGACAGCTGGCTCGGGCAGTTTCAATACCAAGAGGCAGGCCCCCACCTGATTTTGCAGGCCTTTTTGCAGCGCATTATCAACGGCGGCGGCAGCATCGACCGCGAATACGCCCTGGGCCGCGGCCGCACCGATCTGCTGGTAACCTGGCCCAAAGAGAGGGCAGCACAGGCCAACATTCCCATACAGCGCATTGTGCTCGAGCTTAAACTTGTGCGGGCCAAAGATGGCCACGCCACCAAACTGCAAGAGGGCATAGAGCAAACCGGGCAATACATGGATCGCTGCGCAGCAACCGCGGGGCATCTGCTGCTGTTTGACCGGCGCGCTGGCAAAAGCTGGGATGAGCGCATTTGGGTCAAGCAAGAGCAATCATCCACCGGCCAGGCCATTACGGTATGGGGGTTGTAGCAATACCGAACGCGAGTTTACATCAGCAAGCCTCTTGAGAGGTAGCCGTTTAGATATTTTCAGATATAGAGTGATTTGATGCAGACAAATTGATCGTCTATCAGGTAGATGGAGGATGAGCAAGCATCAAGCAGACTTTGTACTGCTTGTGTGTGTGCTTGAGTGTGTCAAAGCCTGCCTGGCGATAGGCAGACAGCGCACGCATGTTGTCTCGAAGCGGATCGGCTACAGCGGTAGAGTATGTTGGCCAAATGTGCTGCTGCAAAAATTGTTGTAGTAGCAATGGGCCCAATCCACGACCTGTCCAGTCGGTTTCACCAATAAAAAGATCCACCCCTGCGCTGCTGTTGATATCGATATGCTGCTGCAGCTGTTTGAGTTGTGCAGAATCGGCCTGGGGCATGTGTTGTGGCATGCTGTAGCGCTGTATAAAGCCGATGGGTTGTTGGTGCATCTGTATGATAAATCCATCAACATTTTTGTTGTGAGGAGCCTGGGCAGACAGATAGTGGTTGTGAACCTGCTGTCTACTCCAGGGGCGATGTTCCCACCAGCGGTTGACGTGTGGTGTATTGAGCCAGCTGTGCATGCGTGAGAGATGTTGTGGCTGAATCGGTACAAAATCGATTGCTTTGAGGGCATCTGCCTCTAGCTGCAGCAGATAGCGTTTGCGCTGCAGCCCACAGGCATAGCCCGTTAGATGACCGCTTTTGCCAATGACACGATGGCAGGGAATGACAATGGGCAGTGGGTTGCAAGCGTTGGCACGGCCCACTGCGCGCGCTAGCTTGGTTGAGCCTAGCTGCAACGCCTGCTGTTGATAGCTAGCTGTCTGGCCGTAGCCAATTTGTTGCAGTGCCTGCCAGGCGCGTTGATAAAACGGTGTGCCTTGCGGCAGCAGCGGTAGGCGAAAGGCAAAACGGTGGCCAGCAAAGTATTGTTGCAGCTGTTTGGCTGTCTCTTGTAGCAATGAGCAGTGCGATGAAACAGCAGATTGATGAGGCTCATTGTCAAACTGCATGCTCACAATTTTATCTTGCTGCTGCTTGATCTGTAGCGGGCCAATGGGTGATGGCAGGGTCATAGTTGGCATCGTTATTGCTCTCGTGGATTTTTTAGCCATTGAGCACAATCTTGTGCAAAGTAGGTTACAACAGCATCGGCGCCTGCACGCTTGATAGCCAACAAACTTTCTAGGGCACACTCTTGCAAAGAGAGCCAACCCTTTGCTGCTGCGGCATGCAGCATGGCATACTCGCCACTCACCTGGTAAGCAATGAGAGGGATGTTGAGATGTTGTCGTGCTTGCTGCATGATGTCTAGGCAGGGCAGGGCCGGTTTTAGCATGAGTGCATCGGCCCCTTCGGCTGTGTCTTGCTGCATTTCGCGCAGCGCTTCACGGCCATTGGCTGGGTCTATTTGGTAACTTTTGCGATCGCCAAATTGGGGGCTGCTGCAAGCGGCATCACGAAAGGGGCCATAAAAGCTGCTGGCCTGTTTCGCTGCATAGCTCAAAATGGCCACATGCTGCTGTTTGGCCGCATCTAAATGATGCCGTATGGTGTGCACCATGGCATCTATCATGCCCGATGGCGCCACCACATCGGCGCCCGCTTGCGCATACAGCACAGCCATACGCCCCAGCAGCTGCAGCGTGCGGTCGTTGTCGATCTGTCCGCTTGCGGTTACCACACCACAATGACCATGTGTCAAAAAGCTGCACAAACAGAGATCTGCCATAACCACCAGCTGCGGTTGTCTTTGTTTAATGAGCTGCAGCGCTTGCGGTACAATGCCCTGTTCTCTTACACAGATATCACCGTTTTCATCGGTGCTGTGTGGAATGCCAAACAGCAAAACCGCTGGAATTCCCAAGGCAGCAAGGTTATCGATCTGCTTGGGCAGGTCGTGCAGGGCCAGCTGCTGTTGCTGCGGCATGCTGGCAATTTCTCTGCTTGTGGTAAGACCCTCATGCACAAACAGCGGGCAGATGAGATCATCTATGCATACAGTATGTTCCCGCAGTAATCGACGCAAAGTCGGCTTGTGCCGCAAGCGGCGTAGCCGTACAGCACAGCAAGAGGCGGTCGGGTTCATATACACCACTCCTTTAGTCTGAGCAATAATGTTGCTAACCTAACATCTGTACAGGCAATGTCAATAGACAGCCGGTTTTGTTTAGCGGCCTGTATGCTGCTGCGCCCCATGCAGGCAATGGTGCAGTTGCTTAATAGATGCTGTGCGTTGTGCTGCCTGAGTGCTGCTAAGCAGGCTGTTATGCTTGAGCCGCTGGCAAAACAGACAAGACAAGGGTCTGGTGTGGGGCAAAAGACGGTTGCTGGATGTTGAGCAGGGCAATGGGGAATATTGCGATAGGCTGTGACAATGTGCAGATGCTGCGTGCGTTGCTGCAGGGCCAAGCGCAGGTTGGGTTGTGCTTGCTGTGCTTGTGGCAGCAACACGGTTTCATGCTGCTTGAGGGGTAAGGTTTCTCCAAGAGATTGGCCGGTAGGTGTAGGGGCAATAAAACAGGCTTCTATGCCCAGTTCCTGTTTCATAATAGCTGCTGTGGCGTTGCCAATGGCCGCCAATTTCACACTACCGGGCAATCGAGCATTCTCACCCAGGGCAACGAGCTGCTTTTTCAGAGCATATACCGCATTGGCACCGCTTAATACAACCCAGCAAAAGTGACCTGCTAACAGCAGCGCAACAGCTTGTTGCAGTGGTTGCTGCTGCTGCGGTGGAATCATGGTAAACACAGGGTATAGCAACACATGGGCGCCACAGCGCTGCAGTGCCTCTTGCCAAGGGCGGGCTTGATGCGGTGTGCGTGTCAACACAATGCGTTTGCCTTGCAAAAAATCATCAGGGTAGTGGTTTACCTGTGCACAGGCGGTCACACAAATCATTGCTCTCTTACAAAAAGATATCTGTTTGTTGGTTGATGTCAACTGGGAATAGCTGACATCTGTTGTTTGTTTTGATAATAAAAGGGTCATAAAAATGGTTGAAAAGAGAGCTTTTGTAGCATGTCTTGTTGGCTGCATTGCCTGTTTGTGTGCATGCTCTGATGAAGGTAAAGAGACGATTGCACAGGTTGTGCCGACAAGCGATTTGAATGCTGCTGTGCCAACGATTCGAGACTATGTTTTGCCCTATTGTGAAGATTTTAAGAGCCAATCGATTCCCCAAACCTCTAGCGGCAGAGTTGTGGTGATACAGGCATTGGATACTCAATTTGTTTTGACCCCCATCGGTGAGCTGCTCAACGAAAGTATTCAACCAACACTACAAGCCAGTCGCTGTGTATTGCCAAACACTGTTGAAGTTGATTTTGGCAGCGGTTTTTCTAGACACTTTATTTTAGAGCCGCTCGATCAAGGATTTTTGCAGTACCCCATGGCCTTTCAAATGTCACAAGATCTGTCGGAAAATTTTGATATCCAGGTCTGCCTAAAACCTGGTGCTACGCTGAAACATGCTCTTTTTCTAGATGGCCATGCGCTCAATCGTGTGCAAGAAAACTCGCACTGCTTTCTGCTGCCAAATGCAGATTTACTAGATCCCAAATCTGAAAAAGGTGACCTGTCTGGATTCTTTGAGAGTAACAAAAATCTTTTGACAGCAGCGGTTCCTGGATTAGGTGGCACACAGATAACTAGCCGTATCGCTGTTATGAACACATGCAAAAATGTATTTGATAGTTTGGGGGCGCTCACATGCGAAGATAACATCATCGATGAGTTTGGTCGCCGCTGCATGCGCGATATGCGCCAGGCTCCTTTGGGAGAGATCATCCACTGGTCAAGCTGCAATCTGTTGCACAGAATCGTTGCCAGTGAGTGTCGCAGCTCACCAAATCAAACAGCTGTACAGCTAGCTGAAAAACTTAAACCCCTGCTTACCAAGGAGTGCGATAAATTACCGCTATTGTATCCCACCATTTTTCTCTAATGGGTCGCTGCTGTTGCATGTCTCTTTGCTGCGGCTGTTTTCATGTTGCTGATGAGCATCTTTGTCGTATCTGCTTTGCGCTAGTGCAATGAAATCTTCCATCAAGCAGTAAACACGATGTTGTATGCGGCCAAAACGGCTGTGCAGTATGTTAAAACCAGCTGTCGCCGGAATTGCCGCAAACAGCCCGGCAGCTGTTGCAATCAGGGCCTCGGCAATACCAGGGGCAACAGCTGCCAAATGAGCCTGTCCTTGTAGCCCAATCTGGCCAAAGGCATGAATCATTCCCAATACAGTACCAAATAGACCAATAAAAGGGGCAGTAGCACCAATGGTGGCCAGCGTTGCAATATGGCTTTGCAGTCGATCCATCTCAAGAGCCTGCGCCTGCTGCAGCATCGAGCGCAGCCGTGTGATGTTATGTGGAAAACGGTGCAGTTCCCAACAGCCGATTTTGCACAGCCGTGCAATGGGACAATTGCCACTACTGTCGCGTTGTGCCCGCTGTTGTAACTGCTGCAGCTGGTCTTGCTGCCAAAGCAGTTGTCGAAACTGCTGGCAGGCGTTTTCTGCCTGGCGCAACATTTGGTTTTTGGCCAAAATAATGGCCCAGCTGGCTATCGACAAAGCCACAAGTAGCAACAACACCCCTGTTGCCACCGGCCCCATCTGCCACAACATGCTCCACAAGCTCATCTATTTTTCCACTGCTTTACTGTTTACATGGCAGATCATGGCAGTTTTTGTGCAATAGATCTACACCATGCGTGCGACGTTGCCACACAGCTCTTCTTTAAAATCCAAATAAAAATTTTTTTGGATGCGGCCTCATATGCAGACACACACCTTGCCTGTGTCACTTTTGGGAGCGATTTTTAGGTCCAAATTGTCGGCAAAATCTCGCTGATTTTCTACATAATCCTATTCTCTTGACAGCTTTCTGCTTGGATCTTGTTCGTGCGGG
>JBCCEX010000094.1:0-6039 GCA_039030035.1 Myxococcota bacterium | reverse complement strand
GCAGAAGTGTGCTGATGCCCATGGAGCTTTGCTTTCTTTTACTTCATGGCTCCTGCCAGCTTTTTTGCTGTTCTGTGTTCTGTGACTAACACAGGTTAACAACACGCTAAAAAATACTTCTCTCCGTGAAAACTTGTAAAACAGAACACTCATAGTGTCAAACATCTGTGTACTAAATCCCATAATCTATTGCTGGAGGGTCAATAGCACAACTGTTAATCTACAAAAAAACGATTGGAAAAAAAGCGTTGTCTCATCCATTGCCACACCTGTTCCACCGGATTCAACTCTAGCAAATGGTTTACAGCAACTCAGCGCCGTCGATAAAACCGTGCCGCACTTGCGTGTGTTTACCGCTAAAACCAATGCCCAGCTGCAAGATACCTTTGGCAGGGTGGTCGACAAACTCCGCACTGTAATCTTTTGCCCGAATCTGTGCCAGTGCCTCTTGCGCAGCTTGTTCGAGCTCTTGCTGCGTGCTGGCCTGTTTAAACTCCATGATCACACCAGGCAGGTTGAGATTCGCCGGAATCAGCATAATATCACAGCGCCCATCGCCGCTTTCACGGTTGCTGCGCACACGATAGTCGTCGACTACATGCGACAAAATGCCCAGCAACAGCATGTGATATACCCACTCAGGCTCATCGGGTTGAATGTCGAAGTAGCTGAGGGCGGTGCGGGCAAAGCAATCGAGCTGACGGGCAAACTCTTGGGGGTTGCCTTGGCGCAAAGCGGCTAGCAGGGCATTAGCAGGCACATCTGCAAACCAGTTGGTCACCAGGCGTTGAAACACCTTGCGTACCTCGGTATTGGGAATGCGTAGCTGCACAAATCGACCCAAAATACCATCGCGTACACTAACGGGTGTGACATAACCGCTGTTGAGCAACATGCTATACAACACGCTTTTCCAATCTTCTAGCTCACGCAGCGGCATGCTGTCGGATACATCTTTTTCAATCGTGCCACCGGCCAGCAGTGTCTGCATCGCCTCGCGATCTTGCGATTTGGTTTTGCGCGTTAGGCGCTGCAGCAGGTCTAGCCCACCTGTGTTGACCCAGTAAGCTTTGGGCAGGTTCGTTGGATTACTCAAATAGCTAATCACCGACCACGGATTGTACAGTGTCACCGGCAAGTTTTCCCCAAAGCAGTAGCCATCGTACCACTGCTGCACCAAATCTGCACGATGCGCCAGATCGCGCTGCTGCAACACCAGCCGCACCTCGGCTGGCGTAAAACCAAAGTGAGCAGCAAACTGGTCTTCTAGCACCCCATACACACCCAAGTTATTAATACCAGAAAAGATATCCTCTTTGGCTACCCGCAAAATGCCCGTGAGCACCGACCGATACAAAAAATCGTTACCCTTAAGCGCCTCGCCCAAAAAGCCGCGCATAAACACAATCATTTGATCGTAATAAGAGTCTATGTGCTGCAGATCTTCACCGTCTTGCTTCGAGCGCACATAAGCTTCGTGAATCGGTCGATCATACTCATCGAGCAAAATCCACACCCGCTGTTTATGGTGCAAACACAGCAGCTTACACATCAATTTGAGCGATTCACGCCAGTCGTTGTCTGTACCCTCGCCCCGCAACAGCCGCTGCCACACCTCCTGTTCATCCGGCTCCAACCCTTCATTGACAAAATCACGCAACTCATGATGCCGCGTCATCTCACGACGCAACATGCGCTTGATTTTATCATATGCCTGCAACCAGGTAGGCAACTTCACATCTTTAAACGACAAATAAATCACCGGATACCTACCGCGATGCCGCATGATCTGCTCATGTTGCGACACCAACAACTTATCAAAACAGCCAGAGATATCTGGCATAGGCGCCACTGCCGCTGCATTGTCAAAAAACGCACGCAGCAAACTAAGATTAATCGTTTTACCAAACCGCCTAGGCCGAGTAATGAGCATAATATGCTTAGCACAGCTCAACACATCTTGAATCAACAAACTTTTGTCAACCCAGCAGCACCCTTCCTGCATAACCCGCTCAAAACTGTCGAGTCCACCAGGCAACGGCCCCGTTGGATTGATCACACGCACTTGCTGTTCGTTTGACGGCTGCATATACCTATTGTCGCACATGTATTGCCATGAGCAAAACTGCAATACATGTTGTTTTTCATCCTTTATTAGGCATGGCACAACTGAATGTGAACAAACCGCTTGACATTCCCCCAGAAGATTCTTAAAAGTAGAACCATAACAACCGCATCTAACTATTTGCTTCAAAATCGAGATGCATGAACGGAGATAAAGATGATGTTACACAAACAGATCAGCAAGATGACAAACCGACAAACTAGCAAGTTGTGGCGAAAGTTGCAGGGTATTTTTTAGCGCTGCTGCTTGGCATGCAACTCGTAAGCACGTCGGCCTTGGCAGCCCAATTTGGCGCGGTAGGCTGTTTTTTATTATATGATAACTACTCTATTTATATAAATTTTGGTTTTGATTGGTCGCTATTATCTTGTGTAATAAGCGGCTGCAGACCAGGCATGATATTGCCTGCTAGTGTGGTTAAGGCAGCTTGGCTGCTATTGAGTAGATGAAAAAGAGTATTGCTGCTGTTCGGCTGTTGATAGTAGGCTTGCAGCACCTTGTTGCCAGCTAAAATACGCTGTTTAGGCCCCTGTGACATGCTTGATAGTAGTGCTGCTGTGCCGTTGCCGCAGTGGGGCTTTTGCCATTGACCAACGCAATCTAGCAGCAGTACGGTGGCTGCTTGTTGGATTTTTTTGCTAAATAGCGCGCAGGTTTGTGGGCCAATGTCTAGGGGAGGTTGATGCGTGGTTGTTTGGGGATCTACTGTGGCGCAGATGGGTTTGTCGGTATTGGGTGAGGGCAGCATGACATCTTGTGGTAGTGTGACTGCGATACCGCGTTGTTGACAGGCTTGCCACAGTTTGGCAGCGGCGACAAACTGCTTATTTTTGGGGGGCGACAACGGTTTGGGGGATGCGGTAACACCGGCAGACAGAAACAGATGAGCCATTTGTCCGCATAGCAATAGGTTGTCGACATAAGGTAGCAGGTATTTTAGTAGGGGAAGGGTTTTGTTAACATCTTGTTGATCGCCTCCTACAATGGCTAGCACGGGTTTGGGGGCGGTGTGCTGTAGTATATGTAGGGTCTCTAGCTGTTTTTGTAGGGCAAATCCTCCTAGGCGGCATGGTAGCAGGTGGGGGGTGGTTGTGGTGGATGCGTATGCAAAGCGGCTACAAGAGAATGCATCGTTGACGTAGATATCGGCTAGTTGTGCTAGCTTTTGTGAAAACGTGGGGGTGTGGTTTTGTTCGCCTCGGTCGAATAGTAGGTTTTCTAGCATGAGCAGCTGGCCTTGCTTGAGGGTCTTTGATAGGTAGCGGGCGCCATCATTTATGCTATCGTGCACAAATAGGACTTCGCACTGTAGGCGCTGTTGTAGGTAGTTGGCAATTGGGTATAAAGAGAGGTGTTGGCGAAATTTTGCTTTTGGATCGCCTAGGTGGCCAGCGGCAATAACAAATGCGCCTTGTTGTAGGGCATAGGCTAGTGTTTGCGTGTTGTGCAGCAGACCCGACAGGTTGCCTAGCTGCCCCTCTTTGTTGTGGGGAACATCTAGGTCGAGTCGGCATAGGAGTCGCTTGCCTGACAAAGAGAGTTGGGGGTTGTTGAGCCAACGAATGGTTTTTAGTTGCATGGTAATGGTGTATTAACAGATTGGATCACCGGGTTGACCTTGTACAAAAATAGGCTGGGGCGTGGTGTTGCCACATGCTAAGATCATTCCTTCGCTGGTGCCAAAGCGCATGGTACGCGGTTTTAGGTTGCTCACCAGCACCACGGTTTTGTGCAGCAGCTGTTGCGCAGACACATGAGGGCGCAGTCCGGTCAACACATGACGTTGCCCAAGTGGGCCTACATCGAGTGTGAGCGCAATGAGTTTATTGCTGTCGGCAACCTCTTGTGCATGGGTTACATAGGCAGCGTGCAGCTGCACTTGACTAAACTGCTTAAAGTCAATTAAACCCTCTTGGTTTTGCGCATGGGCTTGGGTTGATTTTTGTGGCTTTTTTGGTTTTTCTGGTTTTTTTGGACTTATCTGTTTTGTCGACTCTTTTGGTTGCGCAGCAGGCTCATTTGTTTGCTGCAGCAGTGCATCGATTTGTTTGTTGTTAACCCTTTCACACAGCCGCTCATAAGGCCCAATACAGTGGCCAGCAGGCAGCGGGTGCATGCAGTCGCTAAAGAGTTTATAAGGCTGTATGCGCAGCATGCTGCACAGCTTTGTAGCCATTATTGGTAGCACGGGAGCCAGCAGCCCAACGGCAACGCTGCCGGCCCATAGGCCGGTTGAAAGTTGTTGGTGTGCTTGTGAGGATTGCTGTGCGGCGTGGTTCCAGGGAGCTGCTTGCTGTAGGTAGATATTGGCCTGATGTGCAAATGCCATGACATCACGCACCACACGTGCGGTGTCTGCTGCTGCGTATGATTGTTGTACGGTTTGTAGCAGGGTGTTGGCCTGCTGGCGCAGCATCGATGCTGGGTTGCTTGGGTCTTGGTTTGACAATTTGCCTTGAAAATGGCGCTGCAGCAGGGCAAACGTGCGGCTCAACACATTGACCACTCCGCCTGCTAAATCGGCGTTGACTTTGGCCAGCAGATCGGCAAAGGCAAGATCGATGTCGGTCATGTCGTTGGTTAACTTGCTGGCCAGATAGTAGCGCAGCAGCTGGGGATCTAGCTGCTGTGCAAAAGCATCGGCAGTGATAAATGTACCGCGCGATTTGGACATTTTTTGGCCGTTAACGGTTAGCATGCCATGCACGGCCAAACGAGAGGGGAGTTGATAGCCAGACGCCATGAGCATGGCGGGCCAAAACAGTGCATGAAACGATACGATGTCTTTGCCTAAAAAGTGTATAATTTCTGCCTGCGAATTTTCCCAGTAGTCGGCAGCGGTCTGGCCTGTGGTGGCAGCGGCGGTATCGCATAGGCTCATGTAGCCAATGGGGGCATCTAACCAGACATAAAAAAAGAGGTTGGGATGCTGGGGAATTTCAATGCCAAAGTAGGGGGCATCGCGGCTAATATCCCAGTTGCGCAGACCCTGTTGCAGCCACTGCTGCACGCTGTTTTGCACCTGCTTGCAGGCTACACCCTCTTGTGCTAACCACTGCTGCAAGCGCTGTGCGTAGGGTTGCAAACAAAAAAAGAGATGCTCGCTCTGCTTCACAATCGGCTTGGCGCCGCTTAAGGCGCTGCGGGCATCGGTTAAGTCGGTTGGGCTATAGGTGCCGCCGCACACCTCGCAGCTATCACCATATTGGTCGGGGCTATTGCAGCGAGGGCAGGTTCCTCGCACAAGTCGATCGGGTAAAAAGCGTTGAGCCTGGGGATCATATAGCTGCTGAATGGTTTGCATTTGCACATGGCCGCTCTTTTTTAGGCGAGCAAAGAGTTCATATACCTGCTGCTGATGCTGTGGGGTATGTGTTGTGCCATATTCGCCATCAAACGCAATGTGAAATTTGGCAAAGCTTGCTGCTGCTGCTTGTTGCCACTGTTGGGCGAGCTCTTGTGGCTGTTTGCCTGCCGCGGTTGCCGCCAGCTCAATGGGGGTGCCGTGGCTATCGGCACCACATACAAAAAGAACATGGCGAGCAGACATGCGCTGCGCACGCACAAATATATCTGCCTGGATTTTTTCGAGTAGATGCCCCAAATGCATGGGCCCATTGGCATAATCCAAACCACAGGTAACCAAAACACGTTTCACAACAACTCCCTACTGCTTTCGAACCTGTTTTGCAAACACCAGGAGATCAAACAGATCAACTCATTGCCCTTATACTACCGCAAATAGATAAATTGCACCAGAGCACATACTGCACTTTCTCTTCGCTGTTATGTTTTTATGTGTTCTATGTTGTCTATGCTGTCGACAACAGCGGCTCGTCGTTGCCGCCGAGGGCATCTAGAGCATGGACGAGTTGCGGAAACTGCCGTGATAGCTGCTGATAGAGTCCAGCTGT
>JBCCEX010000093.1:0-6135 GCA_039030035.1 Myxococcota bacterium | reverse complement strand
TGCGCCAGTTGTGCTCCACCCAACTATCTTGCAGCTGATCTTGCGCCTCAAGCGCCAACTCTCTAAACACAGCAGCCATGGCCGCCTCAATATCGTTGCGAGCCGCCTGCCCAGCCTCTACATTTACATAAACACAACGATAATGACCGGCATGGTTCAAATAATCACGCAGCGCCTTTAGGCAGGTCGTTTTACCCGTTTGTCGCGGCGCATGCAGCAAAAAGTACTTTTTTTGGTCGATCAACGTCAGCACCTCTGGCAAATTCCAGCGCATCAGCGGATCTAAAATATAGTGCTCCGCCAAATTCAACGGCCCAGCCGTATTAAAAAACCTCTGCATGGCTCTCATTGTAACACGAACACACACCCATCAAGCGAGCAGCCCTGTGCCGGCATTCTTTAGTAATGTCCCCCTGGTTGTTGTTTATAAACGTTGGCGTAACAAAACTCGCGTGAAAAAAAATTTCTGGTATACTGTGCGTAGAAACAAACCAGAGGCAGTCGCAACAAAGCGTACGGCAAACAGCAGGGCCTATGCAATTATCT
This sequence comes from Myxococcota bacterium, assembly GCA_039030035.1. Lineage (GTDB taxonomy): Bacteria > Myxococcota > UBA727 > UBA727 > JABDBI01 > JBCCEX01. The sequence goes on along the minus strand of JBCCEX010000093.1, from coordinate 5,589 downwards.
CGCGTTTCTCGCATGCTGGCCACTTCGGTGGGACAAAAATGTATCATGGCGGCGACTGGCCTGTTTCTGGTGCTGTTTGTGCTGGTGCATTTGGCCGGAAACCTCGCTGTGTTTTCGGGGCGTGATGCGCTCAACAGCTACTCGGCGTTGCTGCACAGCGTGCCAAAAATATTGTGGGTGTTGCGTTTGGGGCTCATTGCGTCGTTTGTGCTGCATGTGCTGCTGTCTATTCGGCTGTCGTGGCGCAATCGCCAAGCTCGTGGGGGGCAGGCGTATGCACGTCGCTCATGGCAAACCACCTCTGTGGCGGCGCGCAGCATGTTGTGGGCGGGGTTGGTGCTGTTGGCGTTTTTGCTGTTTCACCTGTGCCATCTTACATGGGGATGGGTTTACCCGAATCATGCTCGGCTGATCGATGCACAAGGCAGGCCCGATGTGTATGGGCAGGTTGTGTTGGGATTTCAAAATGTGTGGCTGCTAGCGTGCTATATCTTGGCGCAGGTGGCTTTACTCATGCATTTGAGCCACGGTTTTAGTAGTGCGGGTCACACATTGGGTATCAATGCTGTGGGCTGTCGTGCAATACGTGGTGTGGGTCTAATTTTGAGTTTTGTTGTGTTTGTGCTGTATTGCTCTATTCCTATTGCGGTACAGCTGGGGGTGCTTTTGCCATGAAGCTCAATGCCAAAATTCCACCTGGGCCACTGCAACACAAGTGGGATCACTACTGCGCCACCACCCGCTTGGTGAGCCCAAAAAACAAACAAAAATACCATGTATTGGTGGTCGGCAGCGGCCTGGCAGGGGCCTCGGCTGCGGCCAGTTTGGCCGAGTTGGGGTTTGTGGTCTCCTGCTTTTGCCTGCAAGACAGCCCGCGGCGCGCCCACAGCATTGCAGCGCAGGGGGGCATAAACGCGGCCAAAAACTACCGCAACGATGGCGACAATGTCCATCGGCTGTTTTACGATACCATTAAGGGGGGCGATTTTCGCTCACGCGAGGCCAATGTTTACCGGTTGGCGCAGCTGAGCCTTCCTATTATTGATCACTGTGTTGCACAGGGGGTGCCGTTTGCGCGCGATTACGGCGGCATGCTCGACAATCGCTCGTTTGGTGGCGCCTTGGTATCGCGTACATTTTATGCGCGTGGCCAAACAGGGCAGCAGCTGTTGTTGGGAGCCTATGGGGCGCTGTGTCGTCAAATTGGTCTGGGTCACATTACCATGCACGCCAACTGCGAAATGCAGGATCTTATTGTTATCAATAGCCAGGCGCGAGGCATTGTGGTGCGCAATTTGCGCAACGGCGAGGTGCATGCCCACACCGGCCATGCTGTGGTGCTGGCTACAGGGGGCTATGCGCCCGTGTTTTACCTATCTACCAATGGGTTGGGCTGCAATGTAACAGCTACCTATCGCGCTTTTCAGCGCGGTGCCGATTTTGCCAACCCCTGCTTTACACAAATTCACCCTACCTGTATTCCGGTGAGCGGCGAGGGGCAGTCAAAACTGACACTCATGTCTGAATCGCTACGCAACGATGGGCGTGTGTGGGTTCCCAAAGAGCAAGGGGTTACGCGCCAGCCCAATGCAATTCCGCAAAATGAGCGTGACTACTACCTAGAGCGTCGCTACCCGCGCTACGGCAACCTGGCACCACGCGATATCGCCTCTCGTGCTGCCAAGCAGGTGTGCGATGAGGGGCGAGGCGTGGGCGATAGCCAGCGCGGTGTCTATCTAGACTTTGCCGATGCCATTGCCACATTGGGCCACAACACCATCAGCAGCCGTTACGGCAACCTGTTTGAAATGTACGAACGCATTACTGGCGAAGACCCCTACCACACCCCCATGCGTATTTATCCGGCAGCACATTACACCATGGGCGGCTTGTGGGTCGACTACGAACTCATGAGCACCATCCCCGGACTCTTTGTACTGGGGGAGGCCAACTTTTCGGATCACGGCGCCAATCGATTGGGGGCCAGCGCACTCATGCAGGCGTTGTCTGATGGCTATTTTGTGCTGCCGGCAACCATTGGCAACTACCTGACCGATCTGCCCCTCAACGACAATGTGCAAGATGCAGCCGAGGTGAAACAGACACGGCAAGATGTCTGCGACCGGCTACGCTGGATGTCGCAGGTGGGCGGTAAGCGATCACCAACCTGGTTTCATAAAAAACTGGGTGAGATCATGTGGAACTGTTGTGGCATGTCGCGCAATGAAAAGGGCCTCAAGCAAGCTTTGTCAGATCTCACTGCTTTGCAAGAGGAGTTTTGGAAAGATGTCTGCGTGCCGACTGAAATCGACTTTAACCCTACGCTCGATAAAGCGTGTCGTGTGGCAGACCTGCTGCAGTTTGCACAGGTGATCTGCTTAGATGCGCTGCACCGCAAAGAGTCGTGCGGCGCCCACTTTCGTTGTGAGTTTCAAACACCCGAAGGTGAAGCTGCGCGCCAAGATGCCGAGTTTTCACATGTGGCGCTCTGGCAATTTCAGCAAGATCAGGCAGCCACACGCTATACCGAAGAGTTAACCTTTGCTGAGGCGAAACCCACCGAAAGGAGCTATAAATGAGCGAAACCCTCTCTCTCACTCTCAAAATCTGGCGTCAAAACTCTGCACAGCAGCCTGGCGGCTTTGTAACATACGAGCTCAAGGGTATCTCGTCGGCGTTGTCGTTTTTGGAGATGCTCGATATTCTCAACGAGCAGCTGCTTGAATGCGGCGAAGATCCCGTTGCCTTTGAATCGGATTGCCGCGAAGGAATTTGCGGCGCGTGTGGCCTAGTTATCAACGGCACCGCACATGGCCCTTGGCCCGGCTGCACCACATGCCAGCTGCACATGCGAGCCTTTCGCAGTGGCGAAACCATTTTTGTGGAGCCGTTTCGAGCAAATGGATTTCCCGTGGTCAAAGATCTCATTGTCGATCGCAGCGCCCTTGATCGTGTGATGCAGCGGGGTGGCTATGTATCGGTCAACACCGGTTCAGCCCCCCCAGCCAATGCCATATGTGTGAGCAAGCAGCAAGCCGAACAGGCGTTTGATGCTGCCGCCTGCATTGGCTGTGGCGCTTGTGTAGCCGCCTGCAAAAACGCCTCGGCCATGCTATTTGTTGGCGCCAAAGTCACCCATTTAGCCAGCCTGCCACAAGGCGACCCCGAGCGCAAAACCCGCGTGCAAGCCATACTCACGCAAGCCGATCAAGAGGGCTTTGGCGCCTGCACCAACACCCGTGAATGCCAGGCCGTATGCCCCAAGCGCATTGATGTATCAGTCATTGCTCGTCTCAACAACGAGACTCTTAAATCGATCAAATAGTCTGCTGCTGCAGACTTTTGCAACAACAATGCTAGCCGCAAGCTGTGCCAAACTGCAGCGGCTCAAACCAACGACTTCACCGCAGCCATGCAGCTGGCTCCTCTTGTCAAAATTTGCCAAGACACAATAAAAAAGTCATAATAGTGCTTACGATGATTGTTTGATAAAGAGGATTTTATCAAACAGTTTACTGAAGGCAGGTGAGCAACGATAGCTAAAACAAGGCGGCAGTAAACAGTCACGTAAGAAAGGGGGTTGATAATAACATGGTTTACACTTTACAAACAGCTGGTTGGGTAAGGGGTTTATCACCTCTTTTTTTGTGGGTCATATTGTTCATTGGGCCAAACATACCCCATGCACTGGCCGAAGATACATCATGGATGTTTGATGATCACGAGCAGCAGCGTGATAAGTGGCAGCGGGGGCTATCGGCATCTGTTATGGCTATGGCCAAACAGATCAAAACAGCCAGCGCACAAAGCAATGTAGTAGCCATTAAATATTCACTGCGGCAGTTGCAAATGCTCAAGCAGGTGCCTTTGTACAGCTCCGACGCTTTAGCAGCAACAAAGCAGCTGTTGCAAGTGTTGGCCAGCCACGAAAATCAGTGGTTGGGTATCGATATCAAAACACGTATCGCCCAACAGCTTCGCCACTTTGTCAATCAACTGTTGCCGCATGCATCTGTACATATTAAGCACCTACCTTCAGCCGACCTGCGGCAGCTGCAAGCGCTGCAGCGTAAAGCGCTCAACAATATAGACGAAACCGATGCAACCGCTTGTGAGCTGCTGGCTGAAATAAGTTGTATTGGCCATGCTCTCTTCTCACTCAACCATGAAGCTGCCAACCCCGAACAGCGCCTGCACGAGTTTGCTATCTTGCCAAGATGGATACTGGCAGAAAAAACAGGCTATCCAAAAACCTTTGACAGGCTGTACGAATATACCAGTCAAGGTAAGTATTTAGACTGGTATAGTGCGGTGCTGACAATGGAGTTTTTGCAGCATCGGGCAACAAAAGATCCGCAAGCGCTCAAACAGCTGCAGCTGCTGATTCACAAATATTGGCAAGCTACCTGGCCAATTGGCTATGCTAGCATCAACGCGCTGGCACATGTTGTTTTCAACGCAACCAGCTTTGATCTGGCATGGCAAGCCTACTATGGCGGCAAAAAATCCGATAAAGAAAACCCCAATAAAATTCAACTGCCCGGTCTGCAAGACTGTCTGCACCTGCAAAAAAGATCCTTTTGGTACGACAACTGGCGCGTCCGCGTTATGACTGTCAAACGACTTAAGCAGTTGACCAAACACCACCACAGCCGCATCGCCTACTCCGCACGCCAAACCCTAAAATCTTTGCTCGAACGAGAAAGAAATAGGCGTGTATACCTTGCAGCACTCTCTATAAGCGTACCTATTGGTGCTGAATTGCAAGGAGCACCATCTTGGATCGATTTGCGCGCTCTGCCCACACTTGACACCACCAAACTGGTGGAGCGCCCGCAGCTGACATGGCAAATATACGAACACCTACACGCCAAAACACCGCCCAACGTACACGATCGCGTAACCCGTACCCTCGTTTTGCACGGCATGAGCGGTGTTGGCAAAACCACATTGGCCCTGGTTCACGCCCATCGCAACTTGCAACATCTATACAAATATGTGTGGTGGATTCAAGCCGACAGCCGCAAAAATTTTATCAACGCTGTCCGCAACATTGCCCACCGCATGGGTCTACCCGATGCCAACACCGAAAAAGAGAGCCACGTGCTGCAGTATATCAACCACCAATTAAGCACAGATCCAGGCTGGCTATTGGTGCTAGACAACGTTAACAATCCCCAATGGCTACGCGATCAACAAACAGGCAAAATCTCCCTATACCCCCCACGCGGCGGTCACGTTCTCATCACCTCACAGATCAACCATTGGCCTGCTGACCAGATGCTGCACATCGATGTTTTTACCCCAAAACAGGCAGAAGACTGTTTAAAGCTATATCACCACCCCGCCAACAAGCAGCAGCAGCAAGCCATGCAGCAGCTAGCCGAACAACACCTAGGCAACCTACCACTAGCCCTCACCGAAGCAGGCGCCTACCTAAAAAAACACCAACACAACTTCACAAACTATTTGCAGCTATACGCTCAACACGGCTACGCCCTACACCAATCCGACCAATCGTCTGCATCCCACAGCCACCGCAGCGTCATTGCAGCATTGAGCCAAAACCTAAACAAAATCGAAAAAGAG
>JBCCEX010000092.1:0-6190 GCA_039030035.1 Myxococcota bacterium | reverse complement strand
TATCTTCTACAGAGGCTTGCGCCTCTTCGACATTGATATAAACACAGTGCATGTCGCCTTGCTGGTTTAAATAGTCACACAGCGCCAGCAAGCAGGTTGTCTTACCGGTTTGGCGAGGGGCGTGCAGCAAAAAGTACTTCTTCTGACTAATTAATGTCAGCACCTCGGGTAAATTCCAGCGCAGCAGCGGATCTAAAACATAGTGCTCCGCCAAATTCGGCGGCCCAGAGGTATTAAAAAAGCGGTCCATATTTTCACCATATCACGCACCTATGCCCATAAACAACAGATGTTCGCGCCCTTGATTCCACATGATCATCTCCTCATCTAAAAATTTGCCGAAGATTTGCCAACGATGCTATCTGCACGGCTGTAACAACAGATTTGTCAACGATCGAATCTTTGATATTCTCATAAAAAAGGAGAGGCAATATGCTGGTGGGTACGCTAAAGAGACAAACGCGCATGCTGCTTGCCTGCTTGGCGCTGGCAAGTACAGCCACACTACAGGCGCAAGAGCTTGGCGAACTGCAAGACGAGCTGCAAAATGAGCAGAAAAAAATTCCCCTCAATCGATCGCGCAGCACGCTGTTTGGTAACGTGGGCTTTGCTGGACAGGTGCAGTTTAGCACTCTGTTCACTTCAGATTTTCAAGCAGGTACAATTGCTGGTGGTGGGCTGTCGTTGGAGCAGCCGCTTAATCGCTACTTTGTCATGGGTGCTTATGTTGCTGGTCATTATCTGAGTACCAAGGCTTATGAATTTACGGTTGATCAACAAACTGCCAACTCAACCACAGTCACCTTGGTGCGGGGAGAGCAGAAGGGCTCGGGCACCATTGAAGGTGGTGGACTCATTAAAATCCGACTGCCGTTTAATAAAGAGGTGGCCTGGTATTTTCCAATTGCCGGTGGTGTGGGCGCACTTTTTGACCCAATTGGCACACAGTTTATGGGGGCATTTCATATTAGCCCTGTTGGGGTAGAGGCTCTGTTTAACCAAGGCATTGGCATTACCTTTAACACCATGACTTCGATTCACAAGGCGCAGGGGCCGGCTATTTTTTCCAACTCAATTCAGTTGGGCTTGATTGCTTTTTGGTAGTTGGTTAAATAGTTGATGCTGTATACTCTAATATAGATGGACCATACCATAGAGAGATATAAGCAGCAGCTGCAACATCTTACGGCCAGCTTGCTGCCCTTGTGCAAGCAGGTCGATTTTGTCAATGTGCGTTTTGTCAGGCGCTATTCCGAAAAACTAACCATGCGCAAAGATCTGCTGCAGCCGCCACAAACTGTGGTAGATAGCGGCGCGATGGTGATGCTGCTGCATCAAGGAGGTATTGGCTATGCGGCTACATCAACGCTGCAAAGCGCTGCCTTGCAGCAGACATTTTTGCAGGCCAAACAGTGGGCGCAGCTGAATTCGCCGCAACAGTGGGGTGGTTGGGATGCTAGCCATGTGCGCATGCCGCAACCGCACGGCAGCTACAGCAGTGTGGTGCAGCAACCGTGGCACGACATGCCGCTGACCGATAAGATCGATCTGCTGCAGCAGGCCAGCCGTGCGCTGCACAGCGATGAACGAATTGTTGATTGGGAAGCGGGGCTGTGGCACACCACCATACATGAGCTGCTGTGGAATTGCCACAACCGTCAAGCTCAGCAGATATTTGTTTACACCACACCCCACCTGCAAGCGGTGGCGCACCATCGGGGGGTAACGCAAGAGCGCAGCCTCGAAGCCTATAGAGGTTACTGTTTTCAGGGGGGGCTAGAGGTTTTGCAGCAGTGCAGCTTTTTGCAGCGAGCCCAGCAGATTGGGCAAGATGCACTGCAGCTAGTATGCGCTGCCAACTGCCCGAGCGAGCGCATGGATCTGCTGCTAGATTCTGGTCAAATGGTGCTGCAGGTACACGAATCGATAGGCCATCCGCTAGAGCTCGATCGCATTTTGGGCGATGAGCGCAACTATGCCGGCGGCAGTTTTGTTACCCAAGAGATGTTTGGCAACTACCAATATGGCTCTAAGTTGCTCAACATTACCTACGACCCAACGCACCCACAGCAGATTGCAACATTTGCCTACGACTCCGAAGGCTGCCCAGCACAAAAAGAGTGGATTATTCGCCAAGGCATGCTGCAGCAGCCCCTAGGCGGAGCTCTCTCCAACGCGCGCTGCAACAGAACCAACCCCATTGCCACAACGCGTGCTTGCAGCTGGAATCGTCCTCCTATCGATCGCATGTCAAACCTCAACATGCAGCCCGGCTGTTCGAGCTTCGATGACATGGTTGCATCTATCGACAAAGGGGTGTTGATGAAAACCAATAAATCCTGGTCGATTGATCAAATGCGCAACAAGTTTCAATTTGGCTGCGAGTGGGGCCAACTCATCGAAAACGGCAAACTGACTCAGGTGGTGCGCAACCCCTGCTACCGCGGTTTATCTGCTACATTTTGGCGCAACCTCAAACAGGTGGGCAACGCCAGCAGCTACAACATGTTGGGCTCGCCCTACTGCGGCAAAGGCGAACCCAATCAGTGCATTCACGTTGGCCACGCCACGCCAGCAGCACACTTTGCCGATGTAGAGATTTTTGGCGGAGCATAACAGAAACAACATGCTGTCTTGGTTTGATACAACCGTTGCTGCACTCAACAACATGATGCAGCCCGATGAATCGTTTGCTGTATGGTTTGAGGCAGAGCAGTCGCAATTTGTGCGTTGCAGCCGCGGCCGCATTCGGCAAGCCATGCAGCTGCAGCAGGCGCAAATTCAGCTGCAATTTATGTGGCAAAACCGCGTGGTAACCGGCCGCTTGCTGCTGCAGGGCGATCCATCTGCCGACAAAGAGCGTTTGCAACACTGGCTCAAGCAGCAGCGTGATGTTTTGCGTCTGCTACCAGCCGACCCCCACCTACTGGTACCATCGGCCGTCAACAGCAGTGAATCTATACACACACAGCCCCTGCCCACCCCCGCCACTGTGCTGCAAGATATACTCACCAGCAACCAACAACAAGATCTGGTTGGGCTGTACAGCTGCGGCCCAATTTATCGTGGTTTTGCCAACCATGCTGGGCAGCGCAATGCGATGCAGCATCACAGCTTCAACCTAGACTGCAGCCTCTACAACAGCAGCAACCAAGCCGTTAAACTCAACTACGCCGGTTCTCAATGGAACTGCCAAGCCGTGCAGCAGCTGCTACAGCAGGGCCACCAGCAGCTACAACAGTTGCAGCGCCCCAGCAAAACCATTCAGCCCGGCAGCTACCGTGCCTACCTAGCACCAGCAGCCGTTGCAGAAATACTACATACCCTAGCCTGCTGGGGCGCATTTAGCCTGCAGGCACACCAAAGCAAATCCTCTGTACTACAGCAAATGCAGCCAGGCCCAGGCAAAACCTGCCTACACAGCAGCATCTGTCTACAAGAAAACACCGCACAAGGATTTGGCCCCAATTTTCAGCAACAAGGATTTATCCGCCCCAACTGCGTCAACCTCATCGAACAAGGAGCCCTACAAAATCACCTCGTGTCACCACGTTCATCGCAACAGTACAACACACCATGCAACGCAGCCAACGACGCTGAAACCCCCGAAAGCCTACAAATGGCCCCCGGCCAACTCGACCAACAGCAAATTCTCAAGCAGCTCGACACAGGCCTATACATTGGCAATTTGTGGTACATCAACCCATCAGACCTACCACAAGCACGCCTCACCGGCATGACCCGCTTTTTTACCTGCTGGGTACAAAACGGCCAGCTACAAGGCCCCATAGCCCCCATGCGCTTCGACGATACCATCTACAACCTATTTGGCCAGCAGCTCGAGCAGCTCACACAACAGCGCCAGCTCTTTTTAGACCCAAGCACCTACGATCAACGCAGCACCAACAGCATGTATCTACCCGGAATGCTGCTATCTGCTTTGCAGTTAACGCTGTAGATATGGCAAATCAATTTAGAAATTGGCCAGTTCGACAAGGGCAACGCTACAGCACTAACGCCATTCGCACTGCACTGCCTTCTCGCACTGCTCGGAGAAAGTGTCGAAGTCAGGAGAGATGATCCTTCATTGAAGACTGGCTTACGTCAACTTGAGTTCAAAGAGCCTTAATCTCTTGTTGCGACAGGCCGGATGCTGCTGCAATAGTAGCTAGATCCACACCTGCAGCCTTGAGTGCCTTAGCAATCTCAATGGCTTTATTTATGCAATAAAATCAGCATGATTTTCTACAAAAAAATGACTCTAACTTGATTTTTTTATATTTATCATTATGTATATAATATGCAAAGATTTTTACAGGAGGTGTTCGATGAAAATAGTCTTTCATTTTAGCTATTTCACTGTCTTGCTAGCCCTTGCTGGCTGCGGCGACAATAACCCGCAACAAAGCAACTCTCCAGGTAATTTAGCAACCTCGCCTACATCAAACCCTTCGAGTCATTCAATTGTAGAGAATGCTCAAAGCGGGTTTAAGTCCTCTCAATCCAACGGCGGTGCTCCATCTACCGCCACACAATCGCAGCCACAACCAATGCAAGAGATAGCAGCAGATACATCTGCAACAGATGACGACAGCTCTAGCAACATCGATACCTGCACAGGCGTATGTGCTGACGCACACCCTCCTGTTGCAAACGCAGGTATTGTTGTCAGCACTGCTTTTGAGGAACCATTGAGCCTCAGCAAGCAACTAAATGCTACAGACCCTGATGGTGGCACAGTTACATACAGTGTGAACTCTTCTGATATCGACGATGCTACTATTAGTGACACAGGCCTATCGAGGTTTACAATTCCTACCCACTCTAATCTAACAGAGGAGATCTCCTATGAGATCAGCTACCGCATCACCGATCAAGCGAGCAAGTTTGTTGATGCGACAATACCCATTAACATTACTCCTGAGGATTCACGGGAGTTTGAGGTTACAGAACTCATAGATTCTTCTACTACCCCCGTCATGGCCACGCTGGGTGATAGCGGCTTTATCGTGGTGTGGCAAGACACAGAAAGCCAATCAGGTCCTTACAATATATATGCACAACGCTACAATCAAGCAGGTGTGAAAATTGGCAATGAATTAACAATAAACACAACAGCAACTGGCAATCAAACAGCACCTGCTATAGCCCCACTGTCAGACAGCAAGTTTGTTGTTGTTTGGCAATCTAATGGCGGTGGTCAAACGGGTGCTAGTGGCGATGATATATATGGAAAAATATATACTATTGACGATGATAATGAGCTGCAATCAGGAAACGAATTTCGGGTAAACATCGCCACAGCAGGAAATCAACAAGCTCCTTCTGTTTCTAGGTTAGATGACAATAAATTTGTTGTCGTATGGCAGTTGCACGACAACAATGACAATTACAATGTGCACGGAGTGATGTACGATACAGGTTTGAGCGTTATCCCTGCAAGCAACGATTCCGACGAATTCGTAGTAACCGACATAAATTCAAACTACACTCCATCCATAGTTGGTTTATCGGCAGATAGCTTTTTTGTGGCGTGGAGTTATGCGAATTCTGAGTTTCGTGGTTTACGATACACAATCGATAATAGTGGTGTTTTGCAACACGACGACAAATTAATCTTGGATACTAACGAACAGAACTTGTCACGTGCACTCGAAGAGATCTCTACGGCCAAGTTACCTGATGGCCGGTTTATAGTGACATGGGCGATTAAGTCAGGACATGGCAATTTCGATGTATTTGGGCAATTGTATGATAGTAATGCTAGTACAATTGGCGAAAATTTTCGCGTAAACACAACTGCAAACGACTATCAGACAAATCCTGCGATTTCTGTATTTCCTGAAGGTAATTTTGTCGTGGTATGGGAATCTCATCGCCAAGACGACACGAATGGCGTATGGGGCTCATATGGGCAGCGCTATGCAGCTAACGGCAGCCGTATTGGTACTGAGTTTCGACTGCATACTATTACGGCAAAAAATCAACAAAATCCTGCTGTGGCTGCGTTGCCTAACGGCAATTTTGTTGCGACATGGTTTAATCAAAATACTACTACAGACATAAGAGCTCGCCTGTTTCGCCCTTTTTACGACATGAAGGGTTCGGAAAATTCTGATATATTAGCCGTTGGATATTCTGATCGCATGCTAACTGGGGCTGGTGGAAAAGACCTGTTTGCTTTTAACTT
>JBCCEX010000091.1:0-6193 GCA_039030035.1 Myxococcota bacterium | reverse complement strand
TGCCACTGTCGGCCTCCCACAGCTTGATGGTTTTATCTGCACTTGCCGACGCCAGGGTTTTGCCATCGGGGCTGTAGGCAACACTGGTTACAGAAGATGTATGCCCTTTGAGTGTGCGCAGCAGCTTGCCATCGTTAGCAAAACCCTGGCGTCGGCAAGTGCAGATAAAACCATCAAGCTGTGGGAGGCCGACAGTGGCAAGCTGCTGTGCACACTCAAGGGGCATTCTAATTGGGTGAGCAGTGTTGTGTATAGCCCCAACGGCAAAAACATCGCATCGGCAAGTTACGACAAAACCGTCAAGCTATGGGCAGCTCAAGATGGAGAGTTGCTGTACACATTTAAAGGGCATAAAGCATTTGTAAATAGCGTTGCCTACAGCCCCGATGGCAAAACCCTGGCGTCGGCAAGTGACGATAAAACCATTAAGCTATGGCCAGTTCACCACCTTTAGTTAGGCAGGCTATCTGCGCTGTTTTTATTGTGACGATGTACGCACAGCGGTAGCTGCACATCGGGATGCCCTTTGGCAGCTTTAATCACCCCCTCTTGCTTGGCGTAGGCAAATAGCTGCTCTTGTAAAATTCTGCGCCCTCTAAATAGACGCGACATCACTGTGCCAATGGGAATACCAACACGTTTGGCAATATCTTTGTAAGAGAAGTTGTATAGGTCTGACAGCAGTACAATGTTGCGAAAATCTTCAGGAACTTTCTCTAGTGCTGCCAGCACCTCGTCGGATAAAAAGCTGTTGACAACCCTTGTTTCGGGGGAGCTAGCTGCTTGTAACTGCTCCCACTGTGTACCCTTTTCGGGCAGCTGTGTGCTGCGAATCTCCTGCTCTAGCACCTCTTTTTCTTTGGCTTTGCGTCTGTACTTGTTAATGAATGTGTTGGTTAAAATACGAAACAGCCACGCTTTGCAGTTGGTTCCTGTCTCAAACTGCGTAAACGATCGAAACGCCTTGAGATAGGTCTCTTGCACCAAGTCTTCGGCATCGCTAACGGAGCGAGACAGCCGCAAAGCAGCACCAAACAGCGCATCTACATGTGGCAGCACCTCTTTTTCAAACAGCCGTTTTCCGGCTATGCTGTTGACAGCATCTGCATGATTGGCATCGGCTGCGTTGTTGGCCATGTCTGGGTTATGTGCCAAAGCTGTACCGTTGGCTATAGCAGCACTGTTGATAATGGCTGCGCTGTCTATCCCGCTTTGCTGGGAGGGTGTGGGGCATGTTTCGTTCATCGCTTTTTACCTCTTTTTGTTTGTTTCTCGTTGTTTACATAGGTGCCGGCGAGTTTGTGTCTCGGCCAAAATCTGGTCGTAGCGCCTGCAAGCGCTGCTGCGGTGACTGTTTATTGGCACATATGTGCTGCAGCAAACTGCGGCAGTTGGGCAAAGCAATGTAGCAAAACTGCTGTGCAATTTGCTCTCTCCATGCCCCGTGAGGCTGCCCTTTTGTGTCGTGCGCCTGCTGTACCAAAATTTCGGCAGCGGCAACATCGGCAGCAATTTGGCAAAACCGCTCGGCATGCAGCAGCCCAAAGGCAAAATCTGTTTTGGGATCAAAGCCTGCAGCCAAAATCTGCTGCCACTGTTGTGGCGAATGGCTGGTTAGCTGTCCTACTTTGTTGGCAGCAATCTGCGTGAGTAGGGTTTGCAACGCTGCAAAATAGGTGCATTGCAGCTTTGCCAACTGTCGATCAAGATGGTTGCGGCCAGCAACCGCCTGCCACTTTGCCCGTGACAGCTGACGCAAAAAGTCAAACCAGTGCTGCATGCTACGCTGCAGGTGATCTTTAAGCACCATGAGTGCTTGAATCTGACTGGTGCCTTCGTAAATAGGCAAAATGAGGCTATCGCGCAGCCACCGCTGCACTTTATACTCTTTCATGTAGCCAACGCCGCCCAAAATCTGCATGGCCATGCGGCAGACATACACCGCTAATTCACTGCCCATGTACTTGGTGAGAGGTGCCAACATACGCGCGCGCCACTGCCACTGCTGTAGCTGTGCTTGGCGATCCTGCTGCTGTTTGCTGCTGCGCGTGGGCTGCAGCTGTGGCAGCAGTTGCAGCAGATAGGATTTCTCTTCGGCAAAACAGGCGGCAAAAGCGAGAGCACGCAAAGCATAGATGCGCGTTTGCATGCAGGCCAAATAGTCGGCAATCATCTCATGCTGCACAATAGGCTTGCCCATGGTAACGCGCTGCTGCGCATGCTCCAAAGCAATGCGATAGGCCGCCTCACAAGCACCCAGCCCCTCAATGCCGGCAAACACCCGCGCACGATTCATCAGCAGCAACATGTTTTGAAAACCCTGCTGCCGTTGGCCCACCAGCTGCGCCCAGCTGTTGTCGTAGTCGATGGTGGCTGTTACCAGGCCATGCTGCCCCATCTTTTTGTCAAAACCGGCAATGGTAATATTGCGGCTTTGCCTGCCCCGCTTTTTGATATGCGACGGCACATACAACAGCGACAGCCCCTGCAGCCCAGGATATTTGGCACCATCTTCTGTGCGGGCCAACACAAGATGGTGCTGCGCATGGCCACAAGTGATCCAGATTTTTTGGCCGCTAACGCGCCAGCTGTTATCTTTTTGCTTGGTTGCCTTGGTGCGAATTTGCGATAGGTCTGAGCCTGCATTGGGCTCTGTGAGCGCCATGGCCGATACCTCACCCTGCAACGCTGTGCCACGCATAATGTCGTCAAACGGTGTGGCCTGCAGCTGCCCGTTTTTGGCAACGCAGCTACCCTCTCGCAGTGCGAGATGCTGCAGCACCTCGCAGGCAACATTGCCAAACATGTACTGTGTGACCACGCACAAATCAGCACGCGCGAGCATGTCGTAAAGAGCACAAGAGAGGGTATGAGGCATGCCCATCCCCCCCACACGTACAGGGGCAGACAGCGACGCGGCTCCCATTTGTTGCAGCTGCTGCATCGCTTGCTGCATGGCTGGCGCTTGCCGCACCTCGCCATCGGGCTGTAGCTGCGGATGTTGCTCATCGAGCTGCTGCTTAAGCGGTGCAATCTTCTCACCAATTAGCTGCCCCATGGGCTCAAGCAGCTCATTGGCTTGCTGTTTGAGCTGCTGTGCATCGTTCACACGAAAAGCGTCTGGAATCGTCTGCAGCAGATTGCTCCAGTCGATATGAGCAATCTGAAAACGCAAATCGGCATTATCTTGATAAAAATTAACCATAAAAACCTCGATATAAATAAAGCTTCTTATGTCCGCAGATATAGCTCACATTTAAATTGTAAAATTTTCGCCCAGATAAAGACAAGGGTTTAGCGATTTTAGAAATTTTTTTTGATAAACCCGCTTTTATCTAGGCCTATCATGAATTATTTTGACATTGTAACGGATTTGATTTTAATTTCTTCTCAGGAGGATTTGATAGCGATACGCCAAAAGTAGCTTACGATCACATCCAACACAATCTGGGTTTGCAGTGAGCAGCGCAAGTACGCTAGCATGACATGCTAGCAGCGTAAGCACAAGAGGGTAACAGATGGCTGTTCATAATCCCATGGATCGGTTGGTCTCCTATCTGCTCGACCAAGGAATAAGCTGGAATCTCATCTCCATGATCTTCGCCTCCACAGCAATCGTACGGGCCCTGATCATTCTCTTTCTCTTTTGGCTGGTTGCTCGGGTCGTACAAAAAGTGATTATAGGTCTGGCTGTTAAGCGCAGCAGGCCTGAACAGTCGTTCATTGAACTGGTAGCAACAGGTGTCAAGCTGATTTTGTGGGGTATGGGTTTTATCTCTGCTTGTGGCACAGTGGGCATCGACTTAAAAGGCATTGTCGCGGGTTTAGGCTTAACAGGATTCGCCATCGGTTTTGCGCTTAAGGATCTGGCATCGAATTTAATAGGGGGCATCATGCTCCTATTTTACCGCCCCTTCAACCCAGGAGACCGCGTCATACTCAACGGCCAGGAAGGAATCGTGGTAGAGGTGGATTTGCGCTACACCACTTTGCGCTGTGAAGGCGACAAACGGGTGCTTTTCCCCAACTCCGACTTGGTCAACAAAAAGATTGAGGTGCTCAGCAGCGTCAAAAAACAAAAGAGCTTACTGAAATAGAACAGGCCCTGCAGCAAGGAGATAGACTCAATACAGTCCAGCAATATGCATTTACTGCTGCACCAGCTCATATATCATAGCCAGTACTTCCGACGAAGCACCAACGTCATCAAAGTTGCAGGTGCGAGATCCTCCTGCGTCGTCGATCACCGTGATTTCGTACCGCACAGCACTAGCCCCCCGTGCAGACGCTGTGGCACTGTCTGCTGCCCCGCCGGGCGAAAAAACAGCCCTTGCCCGTTTTGCTAACGCTGGGGAGAGATTGTTCAAATCAACCTCTTTAGGCTGAACCACGCCGGGCAATCCCATGCCTGTTAAACCACCGCTTGTCATGATACGTATTTTCATCGCTTTATACTCCGTTTTTTACAGCTCAATTCCAACCATCTTCCACGCTCGGCCCGGATCTCCTCATCGACCTCTTCCAACGCCAAAGCCGTGGTGCGCAGTTGCACACCGCCCCGCATTTTGATGGCCTCAACCATATGAGGCGGGCGAACACACTAAAAGCCACAACGGTAAGAACTGATGCTTCATGTTTTCCCATGCTAGGGATAAGAGCTCCCTTTGTCTTCTATTAGATATAAAGATTTTCTGTTTGTCAAACACGATTTCAAACTAGGGCCTGTCATCAACTATTTGGACATTGTCACGGATGTGATTTTCATTTCTCCTCAGGAGGATTTGATTTTACAGGAGGGGTTATGGCTTACGAGATGAACAATGGGATCGCATCAAGAACTTTCTGCCTGGCCGGAAGGAATGGGTTGGCGTTACAGCTGGCTTAATTGATGACAGGCCCTAGCTACAAAGCGATTTTGCACCGCTATGAGCACAGCCATTGATGCCAAGCACCCAATAAGGGTAAAATAGGGTGCAACAGTTAAAGAGAGTAGAGATAAGAATGGGAATTTTGGGTCTGTTTCAAAAGAGGGGTGCAACACCAGACAACATTGCCAAGCAGGTTACCAAGGCAAAGGATCCTTACTCGCAGTCGGAATACCGCGTAGACGCCATGAAAAGGCTGCTGCAGTGGAACACAAAAGAGAGTCTGTTAGGCGTGCTCGATCGCTTTTCGGCTGTTGTGCAGTCGCCACACTGGGATGAAGAGGAAAAAACCTGGCTAAAAGAGGAGCTGCAACAAAAAGGGAATCTGGCCAAAGAGGCGATTGTGCAGTTTATTGCAACAGCCGCTGCTGTTACACACCCAGCCCAAATTCTCGCATCGCTATGCAGCAATCAGCAGGAGTTTGCCACGTTGCTACAACAAGCTTTGCAAGCCCGCCCCCCCGAAGATCACCGCGGCTCGCAAGCCAAACGCGAGCTCATTTTGGCGCTGCAGGCCATCGACACAGAGGGTATTGTAGCGACAATCTGCCCCTACCTGCACGATCAAAACGACGATGTACGCTGTGCAGCAATCGATGCTGTGCGCGCCAGGGGCAACAAAAAAATACGGCTGCAGCTGGTTGATATGCTCACAGATACAGGCAACTCCCCCCGCGTGCTGCGCCATGCCGCCGCCGCCGCGAGCCGGCTCAACCTGCCCGTAGGCGATGCTTTTGTGCTGCCACCCTCTTTGCAAGGCAGCTACATTGTGCAAGACTCCAAGCTAAAGCACCGATCGGCACAACCAACATCAGATTAACCAACCACCATCGGCATCTGCCCAACATACAGCTATACTGCTTAACTGCCGATCGCAATCCACCAAATTGCCGCAGCACATCAGTTTTTGTGCTTTCAAAATAAAGAGTCGTCACATCAAAAAAACTGTGCGATCTTTGCTACAGATTTCTTGAAGCAGCTGCTGCAAGGCTCTCAAAAAAAATAGACGATTTGCTTGCAACCCTGCCGCAACATAGGCCCGCAAGAGAAAATTTGCTAAAATATAAGTAGGAGGTTGCACCCATGCCACAACTCATTCGTTTTGATTGGGCCATCAAGCATATTCTGCGCGACAAAGCCAATTTTGATGTACTAGAGGGTTTTTTGTCGGAACTCCTCGGTCTAGATATCACCATTGTGGAGATACTCGAGAGCGAAAGCAATCAAAACAGCAGCAAAGATAAATTTAACCGCGTCGATATTTTGGT
>JBCCEX010000090.1:0-6268 GCA_039030035.1 Myxococcota bacterium | reverse complement strand
TGTGTTTACTCGAGTGTGAATCGCAGCAAGATATCAAACATGGCACATTTGAGGTGAGCTTCCTCGCAAATCACCGATGCAAAAACAATTTGGGCGCCGCTTGTCATCGACTGTCGTAGGCAAAGATTCAGATGCTTCGAAACTAAGATGTAAAGGAAATAACGACCAGGGAGAACAAGACTCTCCCAATGTAGGCTCAGACAAATACACGAGTAAACTTGTAGGAGGTACAAATTTCTTCTGTGCGATTGTGAATTCTTCGGGAGATGCTTCTCACGGAGGTTACATCAGGTGCTGGGGAGGATCAGACTTTGCTGGCGCTTTTGTGGGCAATGACTTTGTGGACCTAACTGCACATGCGGGGGGCGTGTGTGCCTTGAGCAAAGCTAACGGAGTAGGTGAAGTTGTGTGTGCTGGTAGTGCGCAATCGCTTAGCTTCTCGCCTGCATTTGATGCGGTGCAAATCTCGTTGGGTAAAGACCATCTGTGTGCTGTAGACAGCAGCAATTTTGTGCGATGTATTGGTACTAATGATGCTGGCGAGGCTCCTGCGCAACCAACAGAAAACATCACTCCTATGGATTTTGATGGTACTTGTCCTGCCGGAGTGGATTGCTCCGTGTGCAATACACAATGTGTGTGGGAGTCGACGAACGTTCCTTAAAAGTCGGCGTTGCGGATTTTGGGATTGTGATGCGAGGGTGGCCAAGCGTTGCCCTCGCATATTTTGTGGGGTGGTTTTGTTATTCGCGAGTGGTTTTGGCTAGTGTGGCTAAGCCGGCTGGGGCGTATAGGTCGTCGGGGTGGCCTTGTAGTTGGTAAACCAGGGTGTCGCTGTCTTGCTCTTTGGTGGCGTAGTAGATGCTGGGGGGTGTGCTTTGGGGTGTGGGGGCTTGCAAAATGCGAATGGCGTGGCGGGTGCCTTTTTTGTCGTGTAGCTCAATGCGGGTGCCTGATTGTAGGAGCTGGGTGTATAGCTGCTGTTGCTGCTGTTTGGGGGCGGGGCCTTGGGCTTGTAGGTGGCACAGGCGTTGCAGTTGATTTTGTAGGCGTTTTGGGTCTAGTTCGAAGGTTTTATAATGAGGGGCGGGGAGCTGGTCGGGCTTTGTGCAGCTCCATTGTTGGTTTTGTTTGGCGAATACAATAGCCTCTTGGTGGGGCTTTTGTATGGAGAGTTGCTGAATTTGGTTGGGGTCAAGGTGCCACAAAGACCAGTCGCGCAGGGCTGCTAGTTTGGGGGATACACTGTGCAGCTGCTGTGGGGTAAGCAGGTACAGTGAGTTGTCTTTGCCGTTTTGTAGTTGGGCGGCAATGGTGGGTAAGGGGGGATTGCTGTTTTTGGGGCTGCGGCTTGGTGGGAGGGGGGCTAATTTTAGTGTGTAGCGTTTGCCTGACTCGAGCGTGATGTTGATTTGGGTGGCGGTGGGTTGGGTGAGCTGTTGGCGGGCTTGCTGCTGTGCTTGGGGGGTGTCGATAAAATCTTGTGCTTGTAGCTGTGTGAGCGATTGTAGCAGCTGCTTGACTTTGTTGTTGCTGAGTTGGTAGCCGGGGGGCAGCTGTTGTGGTTGGGCTACCTGCCAGCTGTTTTGTTGGGCGTCTAGCCTGAGTGTCCAGAGGGCTTGTTGCTGTTGGTTGTTGACAGATAGCTGCTGTATGGCGGCTGGGCGGAGGTTTTCCCATACATTTTTGTTGCGCCATCTGTTGTGGTTTGTGGCGTGTAGGCCTACATTGTCCCAGGCGCCTTTGACAACGAATATGTGGGGGGTGTTGTTTAGCCGCACATGCATTCTGCCAAAGCCGTTGGCTACGTTGCCTACAACAAGCTGCCATAGCTGCTGGTTGCTTTTTAGGAGGCGGATTGTGCCTTGTTGTGGCTGCTGGCCAACGCCGTATTGGTTGTGTTTGTTGGGGTGTTGCGAAACTAGATAGTCGTGTTGTAGCTGCTGCAGCGTGCGCAACAGGGTGTTGACAGCCTTGCTGCTGGCTAGCACCTGTTTGCTGGCTTGGCTGTTGGGTAGCTGTAGATGCCATCGGGCCTGCTTGTATAGCAGCGTGATGGGCTGCTTGCCGGTGAGTTCAATGCGATCGATATCTTTTGTGGTGAGCGATAGGGGACGAAACTGATGGGTGCCGCGGTGCTGCTGCTGCGTTGCCAGGTAGATAATGGCTAAGCTGCAGCAGGCTGTGGCCCAAAACAAAACGGTGCGGTTCATGTTGATTTGCCCTCGAGTTGACTTGCTTTTGCCGGTTTATTGTTATAGCAAAATGCTGGGATCTCGTTTGTTGCGTTTGCCGGGGTCTAATAGCTTGGCGCGAATGGTTTTGCGGTATAGCTCGCGTAGACTCCAGCGAAACAAACCAATGAGCACCAAAAACAGCGGTGCGCCAATGATGTTGCCGTATTTGAGTAGGCGGCGGTCGATGGGGCTGATATCTTGCCGCAGCGGCACGTCGATAAATTCACGGGTGCGCATGTGTAGCAGGTCGTTGTCGGCTACCATGGAGTCAATCAGGTTGAGGGCAAGATCGACGTTGGCTTTGGTTTGCAACGACGAATCCCATACCAAAGCGGAGCTGCCAGCCACCACAATTTTGGCTAGGTTGTCATCGATGCTTTGCTGCTGCGGCGCTATCTCTTCGGGCAAAAATTTGCCTTTAATCTCTAGCAGCAGCGCCTGTGCACCGCTGGGGGCTGTTTGTGTGGCATTCCAGTTGCGCTGCGGGTTGGTGTTGCAAGGGGGTGACTCTAGCCAGCTTTTGTCGCTGGAGCGGGCCAGCACCGTTGCGCTTAAACTGGTGGGAACATCTGCTGCTGTCAGAGCGGCAGCAAAGGGCCACACCACACCTCGTAGCTTGTGGGTGATAGGGTTGTCGGCGTCAAAATCGACAACAGTGGGGGTAAAGGGGTAGGGCACACAGCGGGTGAGCAGCTGATCGCCTATCTGCTGCTGAATAGGCACCTTGGCGCACTGCACATCGCCTACCAGCTGCCGCCCTAGGCGAACGCCGTAGCGCTGCAGCAGCGTGTAGATACCCTGCTGCTCCAACTGCTGTGGCAGCGCCGCCGCAACCGCAAAGCTGCTGGGGTGAATGTCGAAGGCATCAAGCAAAAACAGGGCGTTGCGCCCGCTTACCAAGAAGTTTTCAATTGCCTGAATTGTGGTCAACGAAGCCTCTTGCGGCTTGCCAACAAACAGCAGCGCGTCGACATCGTCGAGCGAACCCACATGGTCGGGGTTGAGCGGTTTGATTTGTACGCTGGCGGCAAGAAGCTGACGCAGCTTGTTGGTGCGCATGCCGTCGTATGTGTCGACAAAACCCAACACCGGCTGGCTGCTATCAACCAGCTTGCGCATCAGCACTGTGAGATTTTTTTCGAGGTTACCCATGTCGTGCACAAACGGAATGGTTTCGTAGCGATCCTGATAGTGAATCACCAAACCCATGTAGATCTGCCGCATCTTTTCGGCGTCGTCTTCAATCACCTTTACCTGTACCGGCTCAACACCTATGTGTGCTAGGTCTAGCTCGGTTTGGGTGGGTGGGTGCACAGTTTGGCCAAAAATATCGCGCTGCAGCTGCTGCACTTGGGCAGCCTGCTCGTGCGCTTGCTGGGCGGCCGGGTTGGTAAAAGAGAAGGCAAAGTTGCCGTCAGCGGCAATGCGGTACTCTTCGAGTAGATCTTTGGTGTAGCGCGCATAGCTGGCGTAGGGGCTGGGTAAATCGCGGCTAAAGTAGGCTTGCACCACCACCACATCGGGCAGCGACTGCACTGTTTTGCGTGAGGCATCGGCCAGGGTGTATTTGCTATCTTGTGTGAGGTCTAGCCGCACAAAATACTGCAGCGACAACAGGTTGATAAAAACAATGGTGCCCACCATGAAAAGTGTTGCCAACAGATGCGATGCGTGCATTCGAATGCGCATGAGATTCTCCCTAACTGTTATGCCCGAGCCGCCTGCAGGCTGCGTTGTGTTAGCGCTAGACCGATCCAAATGAGACAGATGTAGTAAATGACATCGCGCGAGTCAATCACGCCGCGGGTGATGTTGCCAAAGTGGTAATCTGCCGACAGATACTGCAGCAGCGAGCCCCACTGCAGCGGCAAAAAAATAGCCAGTTTGTCAATAAAATAGAGAAAAAAACAGCTCACCAAGCCAATAATAAACGCAACAATTTGGTTGCTGGTGAGCGAACTGGCCAACATGCCGATCGACAAAAAGGCGCCTGCCAACAGCAGCAGCCCAATGTAGCCGCCGGCCACCGGGCCCAAATCCATGCTCATACCAGGGGCAGCAAGTTTGGCAACGGTAATGAGATGCATGCTGGTAAACAGCAGGCCGATCATCACCAAAATCAGTGCCGCCAAAAATTTGCCAACCACAACCTTGCCGTCAGAAATAGGCAGTGTTAACAGCATTTCAATGGTGCCAGTTTTTTTCTCTTCAGCAATGCTGCGCATGGTAATTGCCGGTGCAAACACCACCAGCAGCATGGAGCCGGTGGTAAAAAAAGGCTGCATGGAGGCGAGGCCATCCAAAAACAGCCTGCTAAATAGTGAGTAGCCCAGCATGAGCAAAAAAAAGCCCATCACAATATAAGCGGCAGGCGAATTAAAATAAGATGCGAGCTCGCGCCGCACAATCCCCCAGGTCGATAGCACTCCCAAAACCTCCTTAACCTACCGCATCTGTTTGCGCCGATCTCTTCTTTTTAACAGCAACCGCCCAATCACCACAATGAGCAGCGTTAGCGCAACGCCAGCTGCAAACCCCTGCAGCAGCCCCTGTTTGCCGCAATCGTAACAGGCCTTGATGACCGAATTGGGATCCACTTCAATTTGCATCATATTAATTTAGAGTAATTGCATTTCAGCATCGCTGTTTTGTGTAAGACGATGAAAGGTCTCCTCCAACGAAAATTCGCGTCGGCGCATCTCCAGCAAAATCACGTTGAGCTGTACCGCCTTGCGAAACAGCTCTGGCCGCGGATCGCCTTTGAGGTAGAGCACACGCAGACCCAAACCATTTTCTACCTCAGCCTTCACCATCTGCACATCGGTCACAAAACGGCAGTGAAAAAACTCCCGAGCAACAGCCTGCTCGTCGAGAGGCTGGCCACCAGCAGCCACAACCTGCAGCAGCAACATCTTCTTTTGTCCGGTAATCATATCGTCTAACGAGCTGTCGGCCACCATCTTGCCTTTGTTAATCAGCAACACCCGCGAGCAGGTTGACTCCACCTCGCTCAAAATATGGGTGCTCATCAACACAGTAGTTTCACGACCCAGCTCCTGAATCAGCGCACGAATCTCAACAATTTGGTTAGGGTCTAGGCCGCTGGTTGGTTCATCTAAAATCAATAACGACGGATTGTGCAAAATAGCCTGCGCCAGCCCAACACGCTGCCGATACCCCTTTGACAACGCACCAATATCTTTGGTAAGCACCGGATCCAAACCACAACGGCTAGCCGCCCCCAAAATAGCATCTTGCCGCTGCTGCATACCCACCCGCCGCACATGGCTCACAAAGCGCAGATACTCCAACACCATCATATCTTCGTACAACGGATTGCGCTCAGGCAGATAACCAATTTTTGTGCGTGTTGCAATCGAGTTTTGGCTCACATCGATGCCCCCAACCCTCACACTGCCACCACTAGCCGGCAAATAGCCAGTAAGAATCCGCATAGTTGTCGATTTGCCAGCGCCGTTAGGGCCCAAAAAACCCACAACCTGCCCCTTGGGCACATCAAAGCTAATGCCCCGCAACGCCTGAAAATCGCCATACGATTTTGTCAGGTTATTAATCTCCACCATACTGGTGTGCGATTTCTCCTGCGACTGCATGTTTACCTCTAGCCCCTAGCTCAGAAGCCTCCCCCATGAATGCAACAACTATTATTTCACAGCGAAAGCCCCCTCTCTTTTTTCTACCAGAAGTTTGCTGGCAATGCAAGCTCGCAAGCGCCTCCACGTGACTTAACATGGCCTGCACCACCTGGGTCAAACCAAGAGCACAACGGCTCTCAGAGCACAGTCATGATAAAAAAAGCAGAAACAATACAATAAAACAACAAAAATGGTGTTGTAAAAACACATACATACTGCTCTTCTTTTTTTAAATATTATATTTGAAATACAGCGGGCCTCGTGACCGGCTATCGGGGATCGCCTTTGGGCGCGGTCGATATGCAGATGGGCCGCGCAGCGAAAGAGCTCGCGGATGCCGACGTCACCTTCCAATCCGGTCTTAACGAAGATTTG
>JBCCEX010000089.1:0-6331 GCA_039030035.1 Myxococcota bacterium | reverse complement strand
CGGCTGCAGTTGATTGAACAAAACAGCGATCGCACCGAACTGACTCTGTTTTTGGCTGCCCCCAAACAGGGTTGCGAACGGCTGCAGCCCAATACACACTACCGTCTTGTTTTTACACAACAGCTCACCGGCGATAGCGGCCTGGCCATGCAAGAGCAAACCGTTGCCTTCAGCACAGCCGGCAGCTGCAGCACAAAACCGCATGTGCTGTTATCGGCAGTAGCAACCGTGGCTATGCCCAATAGCGCAACGTTGCGCTTTAGCAGCAACAAACCCTCCAGCAGCCAAGCATGGTTTGGGTTAACCCAACAAAAATTAGGCTGCCTAGGGCAATTGTGCCCAGCAGCAGGCAAACCAGCAAAACTGCAGCCTGCCCAAAACGATAACACACAGCCTCAGTTTATGCATAAAATTCACCTCACCGGCCTGCAGCTTGGCAAAACCTACCACTTTGTGGTGGCTGCGCAAGACGCCAACGGTCAGGTGGCCATGCACTCAGGCAGCTTTACCACCAAAGCGCTGCCTCAAATTGCCATCAACGAAATCATGATCAACCCGCAGGTACCCGCCACATCGGTAGAGTGGGAGGCTGAATTTATGGAGCTGCTCAACTACGGCAACCAGCCCATCAACCTGCAAGGATACGCCATTGCCCTGCTCGACGAAGACAACGACCCCATCCGCTCCTGCCCCATTCCCCAGCTGCCCGCCGGTCAACTGCTACAGCCCAACACCCCGCTGCTGCTAGCCGGCAAACGCTTCGACCCCACCCACTACCCCAATTTGCCCAACTGGAAAATACACCGCATGAGCAGCTCACAACTATGCGGCTCACTCAGCAACGCAGGCACACAAACCCTCGCACTACAAGACCCACAAGGGCGCATTGTGTCGTCTTACTCAGGCCACATTGCCAAACCCGAAGAGGGTTTTAGCATTGAACGCACCGCCCCCAACGCACCCGACCAGGCGGGCAGCTTTTGTCTGTCGCCATCTATCAACGGCGCTACGCCTGGCCTGCGCAATGAGGCAACCGAACAAGACTGCATGCCTTTGCAGTAAATGGTTTAACGTCTAATTTTTTAGATTCATAGCAACAGTTTTGTCTGTGGCAAAATTTATCGAGGGCCAGCAAAGAACTTTGCAGACAGTCCAAAAAAATGCAAATGGCTACAGCATGCTAACAAGCTCACGTACGGTTATTTATGTTAAGATGGATGGGAAGTTAAACCGCTGCGTGCTTCAGCAAAGATGATGCAGCGCGATAAAGCGAGATTGGGGTAGTGAAAATAGCACTGCGGCAGTAATCGATAAAAAAACCAGATCGGGAGAGAGGCAATGGGTGTATTGGGCAAAGTCTTTGGCACAAAAAACGAACGTGAACTTCGCCGTTTGTGGCCGCGGGTGCATGCGATTAATGCGCTTGAAGCCCATATGCAAACCAAGTCTGATGCACAGTTGACGGCACGGCTGGGGGCTATTCGTACACAGCTGCAAAATGCGCTGCAGCAGACCCTGAGCAAACAAAAAACGCTCAAGCGTGAAGACTACAATATGCTGCTTGATCCGCATTTGCATGAGGTGTTTGCGCTGGTGCGTGAGGCGAGTCGGCGGGTGTTGGGCATGCGCCACTTTGATGTACAGCTGCTGGGGGGCATGGTGCTGCATCGGGGTCAAATTGCCGAAATGAAAACGGGTGAGGGGAAAACCCTTGTTGCCACACTGCCAGCGGTGCTGGCTGCGCTGCTTGACAAAGGGGTGCATGTGGTCACTGTCAACGACTACCTCGCCGCGCGTGATGCTGAGTGGATGGGGCGCATCTATCGCTTTTTGGGGTTGAGCGTGGGTGTGGTGTTGCCCAAAACCGACGAACAGGAGAAAAAGCGTGCCTACCGATCGCACATCACCTATGGGCAAAACAACGAGTTTGGCTTTGACTACCTGCGTGACAACATGAAGTTTGATCTGCAAGACTATGTGCAGCGCGAGCACTTTTTTGCCATTGTCGATGAGGTCGATTCGATTTTAATTGATGAAGCGCGCACGCCGTTGATTATTTCGGGCCCGGCCGAAAAGGGCACGCTGGGCTACAAGCAGGCCAATGCGCTGGTGCCGCAGCTGCGCAAAGATGAGCACTACACCATCGATGAAAAATCGCGCGTGGTGGTGCCTACTGAGGCGGGGGTCTCTTACTGTGAGCAGCTGCTCAAGCTCGACAACCTCTACGACCCGGCCAACATTGCCATTTTGCACCATGTGAACCAGGCGCTGCGAGCACACTGCCTGTTTAAGCGCGATGTTGACTATGTGGTTGAGTCGGGCGAGGTGATTATTGTTGATGAACACACCGGTCGACTCATGCCGGGGCGACGCTGGTCAGATGGGCTGCATCAGGCTGTTGAGGCCAAAGAGAGCGTGTCGATTCAGGAGGAGAATCAAACGCTGGCCACGGTGACCTTTCAAAACTTCTTTCGTATGTACAACAAGCTCAGCGGCATGACCGGTACCGCCGACACCGAGGCGGAGGAGTTTGCCAAAATTTACGACCTCGATGTGATGGTGATTCCCACCAACCGCACCGTGATTCGCAAAGATGAAGACGACCTCATTTACAAAACCGAAAGCGAGAAGTTTGAAGCGGTAGCAGCCGACATCAAAAGCAGCCACGACCAGGGGCAGCCGGTGCTTGTAGGAACCGTATCGGTCGAAAAATCGGAGGTGCTGGCAGCGCGCCTCAACCGGCTCAAAATTCCCCACAATGTGCTCAACGCCAAACACCACCGACAAGAGGCCTCTATTGTGGCGCAAGCGGGTCGACTCAAGGCGGTGACCATTGCCACCAACATGGCAGGGCGAGGCACCGATATTTTGCTGGGCGGTAATCCAGAATTTATGGCACGCACACAGGTGAGCCAAGATCTGCAGCAGGCAGGCTATGCCGAAGAGTCGCTGGGTTTTTTGGTGGGTCGCCCCGATCTCATCAACGTAGACAAACTGGCCAAACAAGATGCCGAAAACCCACATATGCTCTACGAAATTGCCAAACAGCTGCCCACACAAGAAGCACAGCAGCTCTCGCCCAATGAGCTGCACGATCAGCTGCTGCAGCAACGCAAGAGCTTCTATGAGCAGGCTATTCATCTGTATGAAAAGCATCTGCAGCAGTGTGAGCAGCAGTGCGAGCAAGAAAAGGCCAAGGTGGTGGCGGCCGGTGGACTGCGCATTATTGCCACCGAACGCCACGAATCTAGGCGCATCGACAACCAGCTGCGTGGTCGTGCTGGCCGGCAGGGAGATCCCGGCTCAAGCAGCTTTTATTTGTCGCTGCAAGACGATCTCATGCGCATTTTTGGCTCCGACCGCATGCTGAGCATGATGCAGCGCCTGGGCATGGAAGATGGCGTACCTATTGAGCACCCATGGGTCTCCAAGTCGATCGCCTCGGCACAAAAGCGTGTTGAGGGCTTTCATTTCGACAGCCGTAAACAGCTCATTGAGTACGACGATGTGATGAACCAGCAACGTAAAGCCATCTATGCGCTGCGCCGCAGTGTGCTGGCCGCACAGCAAGACGAGCCGCTCAAAGAGCTGATCTTCGACTTGGTCGAGCGGGCTGTTGTTGACCTCACTCTAACCGCAGCACCGGCCAAAACACCACCACAAGAGTGGCGCATGCAACTTTTGGAGCAGGAGGTGCGCGCATTGTTTGGTTGTACATTGGCGCTGCGTGTAGTATCGGCACAGCAGCCCGTTGCCGACAACGCGCAACCCACGCAACAGCTCACCAAGCCGTTTACATCACACGATGATCTGCTCGATGCGATTTTTGTGCAGCTGCAACATGTGTACAACAACCGCGCACAGCAAATTGGCCCAGAGCGTTTTGAGCTGCTGCAACGTTTGTGGTATCTGCAAACCATCGACCACAACTGGCGTGAGCAGCTGCAGGCCATGGACCACCTGCGCGAAGGCATCCATTTTCGTGGCTACGCACAAAAAGATCCCAAGCAGGAGTATAAACAAGAGGGCTTTGCACTGTTTCAAACCATGATGGCGAGCATTCGCTCCGACGTACTCGAACGGGTGTTTCAGCAAGAGGTCAATGCCGATTCGCAACAGCAGGCACAACACGAACTCGACCGACTGCAGCAGGCAGCACAACAAGCCACCCTAACCGGCCCCAGCGAGCCCACAGGCTCTGTCGCACCTCAACAAAAGAAGCAGCAGCCATCATCAGCCCAAGTTGCCGCCGCCGTTTTGCAACATCGCCTGCACGAGCTGCAGCAAGAGCAGTCAAGCACCTCTCAACAAGAGCAAGACCCCTCCACCGCTGGCCTCAACCGCAAACAGCGCCGCTTGCTGCAAGCACAGCAACGCAAAAAAAAGCGGTAAGCAGATTTGCTTCAATAGCACATAGCAGTTTGTTGTAACATGCCCGATTGCAACCATCCCAAAACACAGCTGCTGCAGCACAACCTAAACCCCCTGCGGCAGCTGGGCCAAAACTTTTTGTGCAACGACGATGTGCTATATCGCATTGCACAAGCCGTTGCACAACACACCAGCCACATCGCCCTAGAGTGGGGCCCCGGCCTTGGAGCCTTCACACATCATCTACTAACATGCGGCCTACAACTACACACCGTTGAACGCGACCAACGCCTACTCCCCCTGTTGCAACAACGCTTTGCACACCCCCTCGCCCAACAGCAGCTAAAGCTACACCACGCCGATGCTCGCACATTTGACATTGTCGCCTTAGCCAAACAGCAGCCCACACAACACATAACCCTATGCGGCAATCTCCCCTACAACATTGCCAGCCGCTTGTTGGTCAACACCGCCCAGCTGCACCAACACGTACAAGCCGCCTTCTACCTCGTACAAAAAGAGGTCGCCCAACGCGTGTGCACCCCACACGGCAACAAAAACTACGGACTGCTGTCGGTGCTGGTACAACTACACGGCCAAGCACGCATACTATACCACGTGCCCGCCACCGACTTTTGGCCCATACCCAAGGTCGACGCCGCTGTTATTCAATGGCTACCCCACCCCAAGCAACAGCAGCCCAACATCAACTTCGCCTCTTTTGCGAAACTGGTGCGGCTCGCCTTTGCCACACGCCGCAAAAAGTTGGCCAATACTTTGGCTGCGTTGGGCGATATGAAGCCTGCTCTCAATACACTGGGTTTAGATAACAACGTACGCGCCGAACAGCTAAGCGTGCAGCAGTTTGTACAGCTACACCACATGTTGATTAAAAAGGCTTGATGCGAGCATACTTAGATTGTAAGGCAAAAAAGATACAAGTCGAATGACAGACACAAACACCAAAGCCCTGTTTGACGGCCTGCTCATAAGCCGCAACAAAGAGATCATGCAGCATCAGGTAGCATTGCAGCAGATCAAAAACAACAACTACGCCGCCGAGTTTGCCGATCACAACTGCAGCTTCGTGCTGGCTATTGGGGGTCTCTTTTATCGGCAAACAGCTGGCAACAGCTCATGAACAGCTGGCATAGCAGCAACCAATCGGTTGCTGGGCCATAAAAAAAGCCCCCTACATCCGAAGATGTAGGAGGCCCTCTCCACCAAGGATATAAATACCCTATCAACTCATGTGCAGTTATGCAAGAGCAAAATATCCTGTTTTTGCCATTATTTGTCTTTAATCATGGTGATACTGCCCTGCTAACATCTATTTCATCGGTAATTTACCTGCGTCTTAACAGTTTTTTGGGCAGCGAAATTTTTCCAAAAAAAATCGCAAAAATATTTTGTCCCTGCCATTTATTTGTCTTTGATTATGGTTACACTCCCCTATTCATATCAATTTTACCGGCAATCTCATCGCGTCACGACAGTGTTTTGGTAGCGAGATTTTTCTAAAGAGCAGCTGTATCGAACCAGCTCTTCTTTAAAGTCCGGTTAAATTAAAAATTTTTTTGACTGAAGTTCCAGGCCCTTTTTTGGACATGAGGTAATAACCAAGGGGATTTCCTAAAAATTTTCCTGTAAAGTATGGTCACTAAAAAGCTTTTTGCCTCTTGGCAAAATGGTTTTTTGTGCTTATGAAGAACATATTAAATAAGAAGTGCAAGCCTTAGCTAGCCCTCAGCAGCAAGATGTACTCAAACGTTTGGAGGGAATCACTGTGTAGTCAGAATGGAACACAAAATTTTTTTGACTATCCAGATTTAACGAGGGTGAGAGGAGTGATTGAGTTAGCGGCCGCCAACAATCTTATGTTCAAGTTTGGTTAACAGCTGCGTGATGCGTTGTTTGGATAGGTGCGTAATCTTGCGGATCTGCTCCAAGGCTAAGCCCT
>JBCCEX010000088.1:0-6379 GCA_039030035.1 Myxococcota bacterium | reverse complement strand
CGGCAAAATTCCGCCGCAGCAGCTATGCGACGGCACCATGTGCGGCGCGCTCGAGCTGTTGCTGCGGCACCGCCGTGGTACACGGATGTTGCCCACCTTGCAACAGCTAGTTCCCTACCTACAACAGATCAAACAACAGCCCGGCGGGGCCGATTGTATCGAGGCTATCATCCATTATTGCCTCTGTGCTGCTCTAGAAAATGAACGTCAAAATATGTTACAATTAATTAAGAGGCTGGGAAGACAAGAAAAGGAGGCTGTTATGACAATTAGAACCGCATTAAAACGAGAAGGGCTGCAGGAAGGGCTACAGGAAGGGCTGCAGGAAGGGCTGCAGGAGGGGCTGCAGCAAGGTTTGCAGCAAGGTTTGCAGCAAGGGCTGCAGCAAGGGTTGCAGCAAGGTTTGCAGCAAGGGTTGCAAAAAGGTTTGCAGAAAGGCAGGAAGGAGGGGTTGCAGGAAGGAATGCAAAAGCTAGAAGAAGCCGCCATTCGTCTTTTGGGCACAGGCATGCAGGCCGCTGAAGTGGTTCAGATCACCGAGCTGCCCAAGCAGCGCATTGCTCAGCTGCTGGACCAACTCAAACGCGCAACTACCCGCAAAACACGCTAATTCAGACTACTCAACAAACCTGTTGCAAACAAGAAGGCGAGGCAGTCGAAGACGATCATCGATTTCAAATCGATCTCTCACAAACCCCTCGGTTTATTTTTTTATAACACAAATACATGAAGCAGATTGGTAAATAAAACAATCCATTTTTGTGTGGTTGCATAAAGAATAAAAAATGGCATTTTCTTTGCAAGAAGGGGTATATTGGGCAGCGTCGTGCAGTCGGATTGAGCAGGAGATTGAAGCAATTTCGTGCTATGATACAACTACATGCGGGTTGCAGGAGTAGAGACGGCGTAAAGTAGAGGTTACACACAAGAGTGAAAATGAGCATATTGATAGTAGCAATTGGTGTTGTTGTTGGTGTTATTGGCATTGTTGTGATGCTGGCAAAAAGGGCGAAGAGGGGGGTGGCCCAAGCGCCGCAGCCAGAAGCGGTGGTGCCTGTGACAACAGATTTGTGGGGCAGCGCGCTGCAGCGCACAAGGCAGCGGCTGCAGCGGATGTTTGTGCAGCATGACAGTCAGCGTGCTGAGGCGTTGTGGCAGCATATGGAGGAGACGCTCATTGGTGCGGATGTGGGTGTTCGCACAACGCAAAAACTGTTAGCGCACACCAAGCAGCGGCTGCAGGGCCAGGCAGTGACGCTGGAGGCTGTGTTGCAAGCGCTCAAGCAGGAGGCGTTGCAAATGATGCGTACGGGCTGTAAGCAGGCAGAGGCGTCGGCACAGCAAGAGGCAGCATCGCCACAGGTGTGGCTGTTTGTGGGTATTAATGGTGCGGGCAAAACCACAACCATTGGTAAGCTGGCTCATCGGCTGACGCAAGAGGGCAAGCGGGTGGTGATTGCTGCGGGTGATACATTTCGTGCGGCAGCACTGCAGCAGTTGCAAACCTGGGCGCAGCGGGCCGATGCGGTTTGTGTGGCCAAGCAGGAGGGGGCCGATCCGGCGTCGGTGCTGTTTGAGGCTGTTGCGCAGGCTAAGGCGCAGCGGGCCGATGTGGTGCTGTGCGACACTGCTGGTCGACTGCATAGCCACCAATCTCTTATGGATCAGCTCAATAAAATGTATCGTGTGTTGGCAAAGGCTTGTGCAGGAGCACCGCACGAAGCCATACTGGTATTGGATGCACATATTGGTCAAAACGCCTTGGTACAGGCTAAGCAGTTTAGCGAAACAGTGAATTTAACGGGTGTTGTGATGGCCAAACTCGATGGCACAGCCAGGGGGGGGGTGTTGCTCGCAATTGCCAATGAGTTGGGTCTGCCTGTGCGCTACGTAGGGCTGGGCGAATCGGTGCAGCAGCTGCAGCCCTTTGAGCCGCAGCAGTTTGTCGATGCTTTGTTTGCACCGCAGCCACAGGTCAAACAGGTTGCACAACAGCAACAACCGCAGCAGGTACAGCAGACAGCATGACACCATTTTTACGGCAACCACAACGCCAAGGTGGCTGTTGGGTAGCAGCAAAACGGTGGGTCTCGCTATTTTTGTTTGCGCTGCTGTTTACCCATGTTGGTTTGCAGCAACCCAGCTGGACAAAAAATCCTACCAAACCGGCTGACTGTTTTTCCTGTTTGCGATCGTTTAATGCGGTGCTGCTGCAGCTTTACGATCGCTATGTTGATCCCAACAAATTTGATCCGCAACAGATGCTGCTGCAAGCTTTGCTGGCCATGGAGCGGCAAGTAGTGCCTGTGATGGTGCAGCAGCAAAACAGCATGGTTACACTGCAGGTGGGCACAACCAAAAAGCAGTTTGATATCTCTTGGGTTGCGTCTATTTGGGATGTGGCCTGGTCACTGCGCAGCATGGTGCAGTTTGTTGATCAACATTTGCCGGCGCAGTCGGATCGCGGCAAGGCGCAGCAGGCGCTTGCTAATGGTTTGTTGTCAACGTTAGACGACTACTGTATATTGCTCGACCCCAAACAGGCTGCCGACCTCAACACGCGCACCAAAGGGGAGTTTGGTGGGTTGGGAATCTATATTGGCTTTCGTGATGGTATTTTGACTGTGATTAGCCCCATTGAGGGCACTCCGGCAGAGAGAGCCGATGTGCAGGCACTAGATCAAATTGTTAAAATCAACGACGACTCCACCATTAATCTTAGCCTCGATGAGTCTGCACAACGCCTGCGCGGCAAGCCAGGCACCACAGTGACCATTCAGATCAAACGCAAGGGGCAGCCCAAGCTGCTGTCCAAAACCATTGAGCGCGCTGTTATTGAAATTGAATCGGTAAAATATGAGCTGCTGGCCGACAATGTCGGCTACATTCGCATTAAGGCGTATGACGGCAAAACCAGCGAAAAGGTGCGATATGCACTGCAAACATTTCGCAGCGATACCAACAACCAGCTCAAAGCCGCTATTTTGGATCTACGCGGTAACCCAGGCGGTTTGTTGAGCGAGGCCATTCGTGTGGTTAGCCCCTTTTTGCCACAACATGAGCTGGTTGTTATCACGCAAGGGTCGCAGCCGCAAGATCGCCGCGAGGAGCGGGTGCAAACGGGGCCACACGACATGCAGCTACCGCTTGCTGTTTTGATCGATGGCGGCTCCGCCTCGGCCTCTGAAATTGATGCGGGGGCGCTCAAAGATCACGCCCGCGCCATTATTATGGGCAGCGAAGCAACATTTGGCAAAGCCAGCGTACAGCTGCTGCATCCGCTGCCAGACCGGTCGATTTTAAAATACACCATTGCTCGCTACCAAACGCCTTTGGGCAAAAACATCGACGGCGTGGGCATTGCGCCCGATGTGCTGCTCAAGCCGGTTTTTGTTGACGACAAAAATTCGCTACAGCTGTTTCGTTCGCGCCTCGATGATCAAAAACAGCAAGACAATGCCCTATGTACACAGCGCGAAGCTGCCCCCATTGAGGTAACATATGTGCAAAAGCGGCAGCAAAAGCGCGACCCCAAAAAAGATTATCAGGTGCAGTTTGCTCGTCGCGTGTTGGTTAAGGCGCAGGGCAATGCCAACCGTGCCCATTTGATCGATGTGGCACAACAAGAGGCCTATGAGGCGCGGCAGCAACAAACAAAACAGCTGGCTGCCGCGCTCAAAAACTTTGGCATTGATTGGTCTAGCGGCCAAAACAGCCAACTCAAGGTGCGCCTGCAACAGCCGCTGTATCGCATCAAGGCGGGGCAGAAAGCCAATATAGACATTGAGGCTCACAATGTGGGCAAAGACCCCATTTGGCAGCTACATGGTGTGAGTTCGGCCTTTGCCGAGGTGTTTTCTGGGCATGAATTTATTATTGGCAAGCTGTTGCCAAAGGCAAAACGCTCGTGGAGCTCCTCTTTTGAAGTACCCATCTCCAGCTTAGGCTATCACGATGTTATCGAAATTCCCTTTTACA
Organism: Myxococcota bacterium; assembly: GCA_039030035.1. GTDB lineage: Bacteria > Myxococcota > UBA727 > UBA727 > JABDBI01 > JBCCEX01. The sequence continues at coordinate 2,401 of JBCCEX010000088.1, read as the reverse complement.
ACGGCAGCAACAAGCAGCTAGCAAAACTCAACATTCCCGTAGAGGTGCGCGGCCTGCCGCGCTCGAGGCTGGCCAGCCGCTTTTATATCAACAATGCGCAAGGCACATCCGACGGCCAGCTGCACCCGCAAGAGACCACTCACCTGGTGATGTGGCTCAAAAATGTTGGCAAAGGCAGCTGCAAGCGCCCCGTTGTGTGGCTCAAAGATTCTGGTAAATCCAACCTCTTTGTCGACAAGGGGCGTTATGTGCTCGACCCGCTCAAACCAGGCGAAGAGGCAGCAGTAGAGTTTGTGTTTCGTCTCAAAGAGCCGGCAAAAGCAGTTGATTTAAAAGTACAGGCCTACGACGAAACATTGGGCAACGGCTGGACGCGGCAGCTGCATTTTGATGTGGCTACCGCCCAGCAACCGTTAACCAACCTGCAGCAGCAACAATTTGCCCGCGTTGCCACCAATACAACCTTGTGGCCAACGCTACAGCACAACTCAACAGCTTTGGCACAGCTAAAAAAAGGACAGCTGCTGCGTGTACAAGCAGGTGGTGATAACCTATCTAAGGTTTTAGTACGCGATCATTTGGCTGGGTTTGTGGCCAATCGTGATATTACCTTGCTGCCCAAAGGTTCTAAGCAGTCCGCTGTATTCAATAAAGCCAAAGAGACTGAAAAAGCCACCACCGGTATTGCATACTATGTGCCAGCAAAATTTGTTTTCCCCGGCGGTGCCCCCAACACGCTCACCACTGTAGCGCAATATTCCCTGCGCTTTAGCGTGCACAGCACACCCTTTTTGCAAGATGTGGTTGTATTTGTAGACGACAAAAAACAGTTCTTTCAATCGGTTGCCCAAAAAGGCCCCCTGCAGCTGCCTATAGAGCAAACACTGCAGCTAAAGCCCGGCCTCAACTGGATTACGCTGGTTGCACGCCACGACACAACCGATCTGCAGCGGCAGCGCTTTGCTGTATATGTTGACGACAAAAATCTATTCAAACGCCCCCCCTCCCCCGCCAAAAAAGCAGCAACCCAAACAGCGCCGTGACCCCCGAGCGCACACAAAAGCTGCAGCGCATGTTGCAGCGCCGTCAACACAACCTCACCGTTCTGCTTGAAGATGTCTACAAGCCACACAACCTATCGGCTATTTTGCGCACCTGCGACGCTGTTGGCATCAACACCGTACACGCAATTCGCCCCACAGGCGGTGTGCCCACCTACAACGACACCAGCGGCGGATCGCACAAATGGGTTAAGCTCCTGGTGCATAGCTGCCTACAAGATGCCCTAACACAGCTACGCCAACAGCACATGCATATCTATGCAGCACATTTTTCGCCACAAGCAATCCCCTACCGACAAGTTGACTACACCCAACCCAGCTGCATTGTGCTAGGCAACGAAAAAGATGGCATCTCACCAGCTGCAGCCCAGCAAACAGACACACACATTGTTATTCCCATGATGGGCATGGTCCCCTCTTTAAACGTATCGGTAGCCGCCGCCGTGATTTTGTTTGAGGCCCAACATCAACGACAACTTGCAGGTTTGTACAACAACACCAATCCCAACAAATAAGTTGCCAAATTCAACCCCCCCTCAACTGTTTTCCGTTCCCATTTTTTCTGAATTCTTGCTTTTGCAGGAATGACAAGGTGAATAACGTTCGTTTCGCACAACAGTATAAATCATACCCAAAAAAACATTGCCGCTGAGTGTAGCCGATGGCTATGCACTAGAAGCCTGAGTGAGTTCGGCATGAGCAACAGCAACCTGTTTGCCGCGAAAACCTAGGCCCAAGGCGATCACCCGCTGCACGCCGCGCTTAAACAAGTTGGTGTGGTATTGCAGCTGCTGAATCTGCAACAGCGCCTTTTTGGCAGAGGCTTGTAACGAATTTTCTGCTTGCAGAGCACGCTTAAACTCAAACACAAAGCCAAGCTGGCTTTTGTCTTTGGGCTCTAAAGCCAAGTCGTAGCGCCCTAAGCCACTGGTTTGTTCTGATTCAATTACATAGCGATCACGCAGATGCTGCAGCATGCCTAGCACAAAGGCGTGATAAAACCGCTCGGGCTGTTTGCCGCCGGTGTCAAAATAGCTTGCACTTTCGAGCACAAACTCTTGCAGCTGCTCGGTAAACTCTTCAATTTCTCCTTTAATTAAAACCTCGACCAGATCTGTGCCACTAATGCCCTGGGCCGGCCCCTGCAGCCATCGGGTAATCAAACCACTGTACAGCCGCCGTACTTCATCGTTGGGAATGCACAGCTGCACAATTTTGTTATCGGCGTCTGGGTTTTCGCGCGCCTGCGCAGCGGTGAGGTAGCCGCTGGCGAGTAATAATCCCCAAAGATTTTTGTTGTCTCTGGCAATTTCACGCAAGGGCACATGCTCTTGCACAAT
>JBCCEX010000087.1:0-6392 GCA_039030035.1 Myxococcota bacterium | reverse complement strand
GGTGCCAAGATTCCTGCTCATCTTCTACAAAACCCGCAATAGTAAACTCTTTGGACTCGGCATGTCGTTCGATCTCTCGACGAATCAATGAGCATAGTTTGTTATAAGCCTCCTCCCATGTCGGCAGCTTTGCACCCTTGAAGGTGAGGGAGATGACCGGATACTTTCCTTGATGCTGCATCGCCGTGCTATTCTGAGAAATGAGGGCGTTTTCAAAAAGCACTTGCATATCAGCCTTTTCAGATGGCTTTTCAAGAAAGCAGCGCAGCATGCTTTGATTGATGGTTTTTCCAAACCGCCGAGGGCGAGTTATGACAACAATCTTGTCGCTGCAAGACAAAAGCAACTCCTCCACCAATAAGCTTTTATCTATCAAACAGCATTGCTGTGTCATAGCTTCAGCAAAATCATCGATGCCGCGGGGCATATGTCCTTGTGGATTGATAATCTGAATTTTCGTTTCATTCGTTTGCATGTTCATAAACTCCCTTCTTTATCTACATTTCCCCTTCATTTTGCCAGAAAGAATCGTTCCGGCAAAGCCTAAGCGCTTTGTCGCACCCAAAAGGGGCAAGATCTGTATAGCATACAGTGTGTTGTCAGTGTTGCGTTTTTGTGGACATGCCTTTCTGTTTGCCTAGCGACTTGGATGATTTTGTTGACCTCGGGATAGTATGGTTAAATGATTTTTATGCGGATTTGAGTTGTATTGTTTTGTTTCTCAATATCAACCCGCGCCTGACCGCCACGTTTGAGTTTGCCAAATAGCAGCTCGTCGGCAATGGGGTGTTTGATTTTCTCTTCAATGAGGCGTCCTAATGGGCGTGCGCCCATGTTGGGATCGTAGCCGGCATCGGCTAGATAGTTGCGGGCGGCTGGGGTGATATGCAGCTTCACCCGTTTTTCTTGTAGCTGCTGTTGCAGCTGATCGATGAATTTATCGACAATCTGCTTCATGACCTGTGGGCTGAGCGAAGAGAAGATAATGGCCGCATCGAGTCGGTTGCGAAATTCGGGTGAAAAGAGCCGTTTGAGAGCGGAGGTATCTGTAGCTGTGGAGCTGTGGCTTGCGGCAAAGCCCACGGGGAGCTTGTCTAGCTGACGTGTGCCGGCGTTGCTGGTCATAATAAGAACCACATGGCGAAAGTCAACACTGCGGCCATGGGCAGAGGTGAGTTTGCCGTAGTCCATCACCTGTAGCAGAGTGTTGAGAATGTCTGGATGCGCCTTTTCAACTTCATCAAGCAGCAGCACGGTGTGTGGCTGCTTGGTGATGGCATCTGTCAGCAATCCGCCTTGATCAAAGCCAACATAGCCAGGAGGGGCACCAATCAAGCGGCTAACACTGTGGCTCTCCATGTATTCGCTCATATCAAAGCGGGTAAAGGCAATGCCCAAGCTGACTGCCAGCTGTTTGGCTAGCTCAGTTTTGCCACAGCCGGTGGGGCCGGTAAACAGAAAACAGCCCATTGGCTTTTCGGGAGGGCGTAGACCAGCCCGAGCCATTTTGATGGTACTAGCAAGGCGGTCAACAGCTTTATCTTGGCCAAAGATCGCACGGCGCAGCTGTGCCGATAGGTTGCGCAGGCTCTTTTTGCGATCTGTGCTGAGGCGCTGGCAGGGTACCTGCGCCATTTTGGCTACAGTCTGTTCCAAATCGATTTTGCGCAGATTTTTTATATCGCTGCTGATTTTGATCATGGCTGCCGCTTCGTCAAGCAGATCGATCGCTTTGTCGGGCAGGCAGCGATCGGGCAGATAGTGGTTGGCTAGCTCAATAGCCCACTGCTGTGCTTGAGAGGAGATACGCACGCCATGAAAGGCTTCGTATTGTGGAATTATATCCGCCAACATCTGTAAGCACTCTTGCTGGGTGGGCTCATGCACGTTGATTTTTTGAAAGCGGCGCACCAAAGCACGATCCTTTTCTAAATGGTTGGCATAACTTTGATAGGTGGTGGCACCAATAAATCGAATCGCCCCATCGGCCAAGGCTGGCTTAAGCAAACTAGAGGCATCCATGCTGCTGCCGGCAGTGGCCCCTGCCCCTACCAGTGTGTGCATCTCATCTAGCACCAGCACACAATTTTTTTGACGTGCCAATGTCTGTATGAGCCGATGCAGCCGCCCCTCAAAATCGCCACGATAGCGCGACCCGGCCAACAGCGCCGCCATATCGAGCGAAAACAGCTGCAGCTGCTGCAAGGCAGGCGGCACACGCCCCGTTGCCACACGCAGCGCCAACCCTTGAATAAGAGCTGTTTTTCCTACACCCGCTTCACCAACAAAGAGAGGATTATTTTTGGTGCGCCGCGATAAAATATGCAAAGCCCGATCGATATGCTGCTGCCGCCCCACACACTCTTGCAACTTGCCCTGCTGCGCCTGTGCCAATAGATCGACGGTATAGCGTGCAAGAAAATCATCAACATCACGCCGTGGAAGCTGCGTTTTTGTCTCCTGTTTTTGAGAAGGCATCTGCTCAACATGTTCTGAGTTGTCGGTATGAAACTGTACAGGATCTTGCGACGCGCAGCTTTGTGGAAAATTGGCTACATCCAGATGCGAAAGACCTGCTTTACGCAGCAGGTAAACCGCATAACAATCCTTCTCTGCAAACAGTGAGACCAGCACATTGGTGCTGCCAATGGTGTTGCGCCCCGTGCCCAATACGTGAATAGCGGCACGCTGTAGCACCCGCTGTATACCAGCAGAAGGCAGTGGTTCAAACGGGCACTTTTTGGGAACAACCTCCATGTTGCACTGCAAAAAGGCATGCAATTTTCGCCGCATGGCAGCAACATTTACCCCTATCTCTTGAAAAGAGAGTGTCACCTGCTCGTCGTGCAGCAACCCCCAACAAAGATGCTCAAGTGTTGCAAACTCATGTCGACATCGACTGGCCTCTTGTAAGGCCGCCTGCACAGCCTGTTGTACACGCGTATCTAAAACAGCTTTATCTTCACTGGTGCTCATGTTTGTTTTCCCTGGGTAGTAGGCTCAACGTCAATGGCATATCGTTGCACCGAGCATACTCCATCACCTTGTCTACCTTGCTTTGCGCCACATCTTTGGGGTAGCAGTTCACAACTGCTTTACCTTGGTTGTGCACCCGCAACATAATTTTATGCGCTGTCGCTGGCCCTTTATAAAAGAAGTTGCACAGCACATGCACCACAAACTCCTGCGTTGTGTAGTCGTCGTTGTGCATAATCACATCAAACCACCGCGGCTCCTTGAGCTCCGATTCAGAGCTCTCTTCTGAGAACTGAACACCACCTAAAGGATTCTGTGCATTGTATGGAGTATCTTGGGTTGGCATATCAAATCACCTCCATCATTATGTTACCCAAGAACAAAGATACATTGCTAGATGTATGCAGGCTATTGTTGCAAAAAAATGCATTTATCACTAAAACTGTTGGCGCAAAGCGATTATTTTTCGGTTGGGCAAGCTGACTCGAGGGCATCCACTTTGTTGAGTCGGCGCACATGCCTTGCTTCGCCTGAGAATTGTGTTTGTAAAAAAGCTTGTGCAATACAGCAAGCCAGCGCTGGGCCGATCACCCGCGCCCCCAATACCAATACATTCATGTTGTCATGCTGTACGCCTTGCTGTGCGCTGTATGTGTCGTGGCATAAACCGGCGCGGATTCCTGAACATTTATTGGCTGCTATGCACATGCCAATACCGCTGCCACATAGCAAAATGCCGCGTTGCGCTTTGCCTTGCTGCAGCTGTTTGGCCAAAGCAACAGCGTAGTCGGGATAGTCTACCGCAGTTTGGTGGTCATCGGGCCCTAAATCGATGATGTGGTGGTGTGGCTGCAGCTGTTGACAAAGCAGCGCTTTGAGCTGAACACCAGCATGGTCTGAGGCAATGAGAATATTCATGGCTACTGTTTCTGTTGCAGTTGGGCACAGGCGGCCTGCACAATAGCATCAACGGTGATACCCAAATGGCTGTAAGCATCTGCTGCTGGTGCCGAGACACCAAAGCGGTTGATGCCCACCACCTGCCCCTGCTGCCCAACAAAAGCATGCCAGCCAAAGGGGCTTGCCGCTTCGACAGCAACGCGAGCGGTTACCTGCGATGGTAGCACCGACTCTTGATAGGTTTGTGGCTGCTGTGCAAACAGCTCCCAGCATGGCATGCTAACAACACGTGCAGCAATTTGCTGCTGCGCCAACTGCTGGGCAGCGGTGATGCATACATGCACCTCACTGCCTGATGCCAGCAACACAACATCGGGCTGTTTGTCGGCAGAGTTATACAGCACATAGCCACCCTGCTGCACACCCTCTTGCGGGTTGCTACAGGCTGTGCGATCTAAAATAGGCAGATTTTGCCGTGACAGCACCAGGGCACAAGGTTGGCCACACTGCAAGGCAGCCTGCCAGCACAGGCTCGTTTCTTGCGCATCTGCTGGGCGCATGACCATTAAATTGGGCATGGCGCGCAGGCTGGCTAGATGTTCGATAGGCTGATGCGTAGGGCCATCTTCACCCAAACCGATGGAGTCGTGGGTAAAAACATATACCACTGGTTGCCGCATGAGGGCTGCCAAGCGTATGGCTGGGCGGGCATAGTCGCTAAACACCAAAAATGTGCCCACAAAGGGGCGCAGACCGCATAGCGCCATGCCGTTGGCAGCAGCAGCCATGGCATGTTCACGTACACCAAAGTGCATGTTTTGGCCACAGTATGCCGCTGTGCTGTTTTGTAATTGGTCTAGCTCACCGGCAGCGGCAAATAGACCCGCTTTGTCAAAACGCAGCCAGGTTTTGGTAGAGGGTGCCAGGTCTGCCGATCCGCCCACAAGCCAAGGAATATTGCTGGCAAGGGCGTTGAGGGTCTGCCCCGAAGCGCTGCGGGTTGCAACAGCTTTGTCAAATGTTGGTAGATTGTCACGCCAGCTATCGGGCAGTTTGCCCGCAAACATGCACTGCAGCTGTTGTGCCAGCTGTGGGTAATCTGTTTGATAGCGCGCCCAATCTTGCTGCCACTGCGCATGGCACTGTTTGCCACGCTGGCCCAACCCATCGGCTAGATGCTGCTGCACACCATCGGGCACATAAAAAGGCCTGTCTGTCGGCCAGCCGTATGCCTGTTTGGTAAGGCGCACCTCCTGCACACCTAGCGGCTCGCCATGCGCTTTGGCCGAGTCTTGCCGATTGGGTGAACCGTAGCCAATGTGGCTGTTAACAATAATAAGCGAGGGTTGAGGCTGCTGTTTGCACTGCTGCAGTGCATCGCGTATCGCCGGCAAATTGTTGGCATCGGCCACCCGCAGCACCTGCCAATGAGCACTACGAAAACGGGCAGCTATATCTTCGGTAAAGGCCAATTTGGTGCTGCCCTCAATGGTGATGCTGTTGCTGTCGTAAATCCAACACAGGTTGCCCAGCTGTAAATGACCAGCAAGCGACGCCGCTTCGCTACTCACACCCTCCATCAGACAGCCATCGCCACACAAAGCGTACACATGGTAATCAAACAGTTTGCAGTCGGGTCTGTTAAACGTAGCAGCCTGCCAACAGCCAGCAATCGCCATGCCCACACTGCTAGCCAACCCCTGCCCCAACGGCCCCGTCGTTGTTTCAACACCGCAAGCCATACCAAACTCCGGATGCCCTGCAGTACAACTACCCAACTGCCGAAACGCCTTGATGTCATCCAGCGTCACCGGCTTACCTTTCATAGGCCCATACAAGCTATTATCTGTTTGTGCATTGCGCCCCACACCCGCCAGATACAGCATAGAATAAAGCAGCATGCTAGCATGGCCATTCGACAACACAAAACGATCACGATTGGGCCACATAGGCGCAGCTGGATCGTAACGCAACAGCTCCTGCCACAAACAATACACCACCGGCGCCAAAGCCATCGGCGCCCCCGGATGGCCCGAGTTGGCCTGCTGCACCGCATCTATCGATAAAGTGCGCAGGGTGTTAATACATTGCTGTGCTTGCTGCTGTTTGTCTTCGTTCATGGTTATGTTCGTTCATATGGTTATGTTCACTCATATCGCGCTATCCCTTTTGGGCGCTGCTTACTCATTTATAATAGCACGCCATTGGCAGCAATGCAGCGGATCTAGCAAAACGATTATAGCCCCCACACCGTAACCGCTTGGCCATCAGGCGCTTGCTCTTGCTTGACCCAAATACGCTCATCCCAGCTCTTGCCAGCACGACGGTCAAACAGCAACAAATGCCCCTCTTGGGTGTTGACGCGCTGCATGTAGGCAGCAGTTTGTTTGAGCCCTTCGGATTGTTTGGTTGCTAGCGAACTCTTTTGATGAATCAGTTTCAATTCGAGAACAACCACCTGTTTATGCTGCGCGCGTTGCAATGTGATATCTTTATCGCCCAGCGGCCAGGTGACC
>JBCCEX010000086.1:0-6395 GCA_039030035.1 Myxococcota bacterium | reverse complement strand
ATTCTCTTAGTAAAGATCAAACGGTAACTCTTTTTGTCGAAGAAAAAGGAAGTCAGGAGAAACAAAATGCTATTAGAGAGGTTCTTCTCGACAACTATAGTTACAAGTTCCAAAAAGAAAACGTTAAAAAGCTACTAGAAGCTGCTGGAAAAGATACAGAAACAGATAAAATGATCATAAAGATCATGTCGGACATAGCACATGAGAACGTGCTATGGTCGACAGTGATTGTAAAGCTTTCTTACGGAAGTGAATCACAACAACTGGCATTCGAAGAGTTGATAAAGAAAAAATATCTAGGTGTTTACAAACTTGCTGATATTCGACCGCTGTATGACAAAGCTTTTCAACTCATCAAGAGCAAGCCCTATGCGCAGTACAGCAACGATGAAAAAAAGTTTCTGACCGGTTTTTTGACTGTCTTTTATAACATCAATGATAGTAATCGAGGTGAAGAAAGCCCTATTGGTCACATAGCAATAACGTCTTGCCGGGCGCTAACAGGCGCCTGTATGGTAGGTGTATACAATAGCCTGAAAAGTGACGTGAATGCCAGCAGTTGGGATAAAAAACAGGAAGTTGTTGACACAATTGACGGCAAAATTAGAAGGCTGTAACTTACTGCTACAGACGAATGAGCCTGCCCCTGCGTAAGGGGGTAGCGGCATGAATGCACTGCGCACCATCACGGGCAAAGTCGTTTTTAGAGATAAGCCAGGCATAATGCAATAGATGCCACAGGCATTGTGAAGGCAACATCAGTAGGCTAACAGATCGCGTGTTGCTGTTTCAATGTCGCTGATTTGTGGCAAAGTTGCTGTTTCGAGTGGTTTGGCGAATCCTACGGGGATATCGCGTGCTGCTAGTCGGCGCACTGGGGCGTCGAGCCACTCGAAGCAGTGTTGCATTATGATGCTGGCGATCTCGCCGCCTAGGCCGGCAAATAGGTGATCTTCGTGTACCACCAATGCTTTGCCGGTTTGTTTGACGCAGCGGGTTATTCCCTCTTCATCGAGGGGCTTGAGGCTGCGTAGGTCAAATACCTGTACGCTATGGCCCTCTTTGGCTAGCTTTTGTGCAGCGGCAAGGCACATGTGTACGCTGTTGCCGTAGGTGATGATGGTGAGGTCGTCGCCTTGGCGTTTGAGTTGGCCTTGGGCGAAGGCAACGGCGTGGTTGGGGGGTACGGCGGCCATCGCCTCGCGGCGGTTGTATAGGTATTTGGGCTCCAAAAAAAATGTGGGGCCTTGCGAGCGTATGGCGGTGCGTAGCAGGCCGGCGGCATCGTCGGCAAAGGCGGGGTAAACCACACGTAGGCCGGGTAGGTGGCTCATGATTGCCTCGACGTTTTGCGAATGGTATAGGCCGCCTTGAATATAGCCACCGCTGGTGAGCCGTAGCACCACGTTGGGGCAAAACTGGCCCTTGGTGCGCCAATATTCGTGGCTCATCTCAACAATTTGCTCCATGGCTGGCCAGATGTAGTCGGCAAACTGTGCGGCTTCAACAACCACGCGAATATCGGGGTTGAAGCGACACATGCCGTTGGCGGTGCCAACAATAAAATCTTCACATAGGGGGGCGTTAAACACGCGTTTGGGGCCAAAGGCTTTGAGCATGCCTTTGGTGAGGTTAAACACTCCGCCCTTCTCTTTGGAGGCGACATCTTGCCCCCACAAAAAGGTATGGGGGTTGGCGGCGAACTCCTCATGTAGCGTGCGATTAATCGCCTCGCGCAATTTACAGGGTGTGGGGGAGGGATCTGCTGCATGTTGAGCGGGGGGGGGTTGATAGGCGGGTGGCATTGCAAATTGGGTGACACTGGCCGCTTGGGGCTGGGGGGCCTCTTCGGCTTGTTGTGCTGCGGTGTCAAGCTCTTGTTGTAGCTGCTGATGCAGCTTGTCGAGCTCTTTTTGGGTGGCCCATTTGTGTTTGAGCAGTTGCTTGGTAAACAGCAGCAACGGATCATGCTGCTCGAGTTTGGCTAGCTCCTGCTTGGAGCGGTATAGCTCATGAGCGTCGGAGTTGGAGTGGGCCCCCATGCGTACGCACTGCGCGTGAATGAGGGCGGGGCCCTTGCCACTGTTGATGTATTGCACCGCCTGCTGCACCGCCTGCCAGCTATCGAGCAGATCGGTGCCGTCGCAGCGCTCAATGTGCAGATGTTTGATGCCGGCAAAGTTGTCGGCCACGCAGCTGTTGGCGGTTTGCTGCGCTGTGGGCACAGAGATGCCGTAGCCGTTGTTTTGAATCACAAACAGCACCGGCAGCTGCTCGCAACTGGCGCCGTTATAGGCCTCAAAGCAGTAGCCCTCCGATACCGATGAGTCGCCTTGTGAGCAAAAGGCTACGGCGTTGCGGCGGTAGTATTGAATGGCTCGGGCAACGCCTACAGCGTGTAGCGTGTGGTTGCCGGTGCACGACGATGTGTTTTGAATGCCGATGGCGGGCTTTGCAAAGTGGTTAGACATGTGTCTGCCGCCCCCTGCCGGATCAGCATCGCGCGACAGGCCGTTGAGAAACAGCTCTAGCGGCGTCATGCCGGCAGCTAACACCAGCGCCGTGTCGCGGTAGTAGGGGAACAAAAAATCTTTGCCAGGGCGAAACGCGCAGCCCAAGGCGATTTGAATGCCCTCATGGCCACCGCAGCGAGCGTGGTACGACCAGCCCATGCCGCGTGCAATGTAGCGACTGGCCCGCTCGTCGATCTGGCGCGCTGTTGCCATGAGCCGATATAGCTGCAGCGCCTGTTTGGCGGTAAATAGTGATTGGCTGCCACCGGCGGCTGCAGGCAAAAGCTCTGCTTTGCTCTTTGGAGCTGCTTTTTTTTGTGCCATGCTTATATTATGGCACGCACAACAGCAGTTCGCAAAAGATGACACCACCAACCGTTTTGGGCCAGTCGGCCTATACATCACCTATTCGATTGTGGGCGCTGTTTGCCCCCTATCGTGGCAAAATGGTGCTGGGGCTGTTGCTGCTGTTGTTGACCAACGCGCTGCAGCTCACCCTGCCGCGTTTGGTGAACCATGCCATTGCCCTGCTTGGTGGTACTGGCGATAAGCATTTGTTTATTTTCAGCGCGCCTATGCCGCCAACAAGGGCGATTGCGGCGGTTTTGATAAGCATTTGCTTATTGGCGATTGTGGCCGCAGCCATTCGTACCTGGAGTCGGCGGGTGCTGTTTGATGTGGGGCGCTACATTGAGCGCGATGTGCGTGTGCGGCTGTTTGCACACTTGAGTGTGTTGTCGGGCAGCTTTTATCGGCAGCACCCGGTGGGTGATCTGCTTAGCCGCTTTACCAACGATGTCGACAGCATTCGACTCTTTGCCGGGTTTTCGCTGTTGAGCCTGCTGAACTTAACGATTGTGTTTGCTGCAACCATTCCTATTTTGTTTGCCATTCATCCACTGGTGGCGCTATGTAGCCTGCTGCCGTTTCCGTTTGTGATGGTGTGCGCCAGGCTGCTGGCCAGTCGCATGTTTGCCCATGTCAAACAGCAACAACACAGCATGGGGCAGCTAACAGCGCGGGTGCAAGAGAATCTCAGCTGCGTGCAAACGGTGCGCATTTTTGGCCAACAGCAGGCCGAAATCGATAAATTTGCGCAGGCCAACCACACAGCCTACAAGGCATCACTGGCGCTGGCGCTGCTGCGGATTTTTACCTTTCCGTTTATGCGGGCTATGGGCAGTTTGGGCATTGCCGTTACATTGTATGTTGGCGGGCGGGCAGTGGCGTTGGGTCAGATGAGCCTGGGCGATTTTGTTGAGATCAACACGCGGCTCATGCAGCTGGCTTGGCCGGCTATCTCACTGGGCCTTGTAGTCTCCTCTTACTACCAAGCGCGTGCGGCACTGCTGCGGCTCAACGACGTGCTCATCACACAGCCCAATATCGTCGATGGCCACCACCCTGCTAAGCCAAGCACTCGTCATGCCGCTGTGCAACTGCTGCCGCTGCAGGTGCAGGGGCTGCATCTGCCAGCAACCGATGGTGGTGAGCCGCTGCTGCAGCAGATTAGCTTTACCGTTGCAGCAGGGCAGACATTGGCTGTGGTTGGCAAAAGCGGCTGCGGCAAAAGCACGCTGGCCAAGGCGCTGCGCCATGCCATTGATGTGCCGCGCGGCTGTGTGTTTTATGCCGGCGTCGATCTGCTCGACTGGCACCTGCTGTCGCTATCGCGTCAGGTAGCCGTGGTGCCGCAAAACCCCTTTTTGTTTGGCATGTCGCTGCGCGACAACATCGCCTTTGGCTGCCCCCAAGCAAGTCAGCAGCAGATCGATCAGGCGGTACAAGCGGCCTGCTTGCAGTCAGACATCGCCCTGCTGCCGCAAGGGTTAAACACGCTGGTTGGCGAAAAGGGGGTAATGCTGTCGGGTGGTCAACGCCAGCGTGTGGCGCTGGCCCGAGCCTTGCTGCTGCGCCCGCAGCTGCTTATTTTAGATGACTGCTTCTCGGCTGTCGATACCGACACCCAACAACACATTGCCGCCGCCCTGGCAACACAAAAATGGGCCAGCAGCACACTGCTGTTTACCCACCGCCTAGCCAGCGTTCGCAGCGCCAACGAAATTTTGGTGATGGATGCCGGCCGCATCTGCGAGCGAGGCACGCACGAGCAGCTCAAACGCAGCGGTAACCTATACCGCGCTTTGTGGGGCATGCAAAAGCTACAAGATGCCCTGCAGGCCGATGCAACAGCTGACATGCAATCGACAACAGCATAGTCGCAAGTGGTTTGGCTGGCAGTTTGTGCATTGGCTGCTGTGTGTAGAAGTGGGCGTCAGGCTATTAAGCGGTTTGTGCATGCTGTATTTCGTAGCGTGCAATGGCAACTGTAGCCAGTACAATAATTGCAATGCCGAGCCAATCGATTGGGGTGGGGATTTCACCAAATAGCAAAAACCCAAATCCTCCGGCGAAGATGAGCTCCAAATAGCGATAGGGTGCCAACGCAGACACCTGGGTAGCAGCAAATGCTTTGAGTAAAAAGTACAAAATGGCGTTGCCCCCAAGCCCCAACAAAAAGAGGCTGGCGGTTTCTGTTGGTGTTGGCATGCGCCATAGCAGCAAGGCGGGCAGATGGTGCAGTACACCTGCGCTGGTGGCCGCATAAAAAAGCAGGGCAAAGAGGCCTCCTAGCAAACTTGTGCCGGCGGCAAAGTAAAAAATTACAGTTAGGTGGCTCTCTTTGCCGGCCACTTTTTTATTGAGAATATCGCTGGCGGCAAAAAACAGCGCGGCCAGGGTGAGTGCAGTCATGCCCAGTATGTTGGTGTTGTAGGCCTCGCCCATACAAGATTGCAACAAGCTGGGTAGCGCAATAATTAAAATGCCTAAAAAACCGCACAATGTTGCCGCTGTGCGCTGCCAGCCAACCTGCTCTCGCAAAAACAGCGCGGCCATAGGCAATACAAACAGCGGCACAGTGAGGGCAATAACCGACACCACCGCCAGCGGCACATGCCGCACACCGTAACACCAGCAAGAGACCGCTATAAAGCCCATAATCGCTCTTGCCGTGTGCAGCAGCGCATAGCGTGTGCGAAACAGCTTGCTGCCGTGAGCAAACATGACCGGTAGCAGCAGCAGTGTGGCAAAAAAAACACGAAAAAAGGCGATTTGAATCGACTCAAGCCGCTGGCCAACCAGGCGCGTGACAATGTCGTTGCCGTTGCTGCATAGCGCCACCAGCGTGATCCAAAATACCCCCTGCGCATAACCCTTGCTGTGTAGCCAGTGCCAAATAGATTGCAACATGTTCATAACCCAATTTTGTCTACATACCATTGCATGCAAATAGCTAGTGTATCAGGATGTTGCACATTGTGCTGCAGCAGCTGCATGTTGCAACAGGGCCGACGCATTAAAAAAAGCATAGAAAGGCATCTTCAGGTGCTTACTCTTAGTAGAGGTACGGTTAGTTTTTGCCATAGTGTGTGCAGACACAATTCTGCGATAAGATAGCCATAGAGCCAGAGAGAATCAAACCACAATGCCACGCAAAAAATCGACACCGTCGCGCCGCACTGCAGCTGTTATCAAACCTATCTATCGGAGAGACAAGCTGTTTAAGGCGACCTCCACCTCCCTCAATATTCACAAAGAGATCGTGCGTCGCTATTTGCCGAAAAAATTGTTGTCTAGAGTTGACGTCGATCAAGTTCGTGTTATGAATTCTGTGAGTGTTGATACACATCTGCGCGAGCGCTTAGCTGATTTGGCGTTGGAGATGCCCTTCAAAAGTGGCACTGGTACATGTTGTGTCTGTATCGAGCAGCAGACAGACCGCCCCTTTTCAGCAGACCGTATGCTTCATTACCAACTGCGCTCGATCAAAGCCATTTGCAAAGAGAAAGGTGAAGATCATCCCGTTGCTGTCTGCACGAT
>JBCCEX010000085.1:0-6429 GCA_039030035.1 Myxococcota bacterium | reverse complement strand
TGTCGCAACCAACAAAGCAGCCCGGGCTGCACTGGGTCAACACCAGCGACAACTATTTGATTCACCAGCTGCTAACGCGCGCCAATACCGATACAAAAAAGGGGCTGCATGAGCTGCTGTCGGCTAGCACCAACTACAGCAGCATGCAAACTGTTAAAGAGTATGTGCCGTTGCGCTTTTTAGAAAACGACAGCAAGCATCTGTGGGGGCTTTTGTTGGCTAGTGGCTATGTGACAGTGGCATCGCATCAGAAAAAGATCGATTCGTTGGAGCATGTTGTGCAGCTGTGCATTCCTAACCAAGAGCTGTTGTGTGTTTATAGCGATCTGCTGCAGCGTTGGTTAACAGGCGGTACAGGCATGAGTGGGGCAGCTTTGGTGGAGACCCTGGTAAAGGGGGAGATACAGGAATTTATTGAGGAGTTTCAGGAGTTTGTATTAGAGAGCGTTAGCTTTTTCGATACAGGCGGCAAACAGCCTGAGCGATTTTATCACGCTTTTGTATTGGGCATGCTGCAGCATCTGCGTGATCGCTATATTATTGAATCGGAGCAGACCAGTGGTTTGGGTCGTTATGACTTGGCGTTAGAGCCCAAAGACAAAACACAGCTGGGTTTTGTATTTGAGTTTAAGCGTGCCCTAAAAACAGACAACTGCCTACAGACCTCTGCGCAAAAGGCACTGCAGCAAATTCAAGAGCTGCGCTACCATACCAATCTACTCAAACGCGGCGTGCAGCGGGTTATTGCTTTGGGTTTGGCGTTTCAAAAAAAAGAGGTGGCCATTGCCTACACCGAGCTCACGCAGGCATCTGCTGCATAGCCATCACCGTGTGTCTCGATTAACTCTCTTCATAAAATTTTCAAATTCGATCACCCTCTCAACTGTTTTTCGTTCGCGCCTTTTGAGGGTTCCCAATTTCGTAGGAGAAGCAAAAAAAGAATCCGTTTTCCAGAAAGTATTGCTACGGCAGCAAATGCAGCATATGCCACTGCTGGGGTAGCTGTTTGCCGGTAAAGCTCTTTGCTGTTTTGCTATACAGTAGCGCTGCTGTATCTTTGGGATTTTGTTTGGTTACTTCGTTAAAGGAGGCGACAGCGGCTGTAAAGTCGCTGGCAAAAAACTGCTTGATGCCGTTTTCAAATGTGGCTTTTGTTGTCTGTTTACCTGACGAGCCTTCGAGGTTTTCGTGTAGGATTTCGTAGATTTGTAGGAATTGGTCGGTCTCTTGGCTCCTCATATAGCCAAGTAGCCGTCTGTCGATGTTGCTTGGTGAGATGGTACTTAAAATATTTTCGCTGGCTACTACTGGGCAGTTGCCTAGAGATGTCAGTTGCTGCAGCATAAATGTAGAGAGTACAGCTTTGGAAAGCACCATGCCTTGCATGCGCTTTTTGCCGCCAACAATTCCGAGCATGACATTGCCAGCATGCAGGGCAATGCCGCTGCTGATATGTAGCTGTTGTTCGGCGTTGAATTGGGCAATCGCTTGTTGAATGCCAATGCTTGCCTTAACTGCCTGCATGGGTTTGTGAAACAGCGCCGACACAGCATCGCCAATATAGTTTTCAACAAAGCCATCTTGTTCTCTAATGGCTGGTTCAACATAGCGTAGGTAGTTGTTGATAAAGCGAAAGTTCTCTTGTGGTGTCATTTTTTCAGACAGCGAGGTAAATGCATGGATATCACACAATAAAATATGCATTTCTTGGTGAATATAATCGCCTAATTTTACCTGCAAAATATCGTCTTTTCCCAAATAGTTGGCCAGCTGTAGCGGCACAAAGCGGCGAAAGGAGTTGAGATGTTGTTCGGTTTTTTCGCGCAGCTCATACTGCTCAATCGCTTTTTGCACGGTGAGTAGCAGATCTTCTGTTTCCCAAGGTTTGGGCAGATAGCGGTATAGGTCGGCATTGTTAATGGCATTGACAACCGATTGCAGCGAGGCATCATCTGTAATCAGTATTTTAATGGGTTTGGGGTGGTGCTGATGGATTTTTTCTAGTAGTTTATCTCCCTTCATGTCTGGGATGTTTTGATCGGATATAATTAAAACAATCTGACCGTTGTTTTTTTGTTCTATTTTTTTCAGTGCTTCCGCTGCGTTTTGCGCTGTTTCATATGTGTATTTATTGGTAAATTTATTTTTTAATTTTTCCTGCAATAGATTCAGTGATCCGGTGTCGTTGTCAACGGCTAGAATAACAGGCTTTTCTGTTGATTTTTCTAGGTTCATTGAGTGTGAATCCTGCCGGTTGTCATATTGCTTTGCTCTAAATGATGTCCCTTAGTTGAAAAACGAGCGGGCTAGAAAGTTTATTTCCAGCCCGCATGCATCATCCTCCAGGTTGAGATGTCTTTTATTTAACTGTTAACATTTCAATTCCCTGCCAGCTGTCGCTGGGGGGGTGCTGGGCAAAGTGTTGGGCGCGTTGCAGATAATATTGTGTTGCCTGATCTGCTTTTGTCTGCTGTAAGATGCTTTCGAAAATGTGTATACAGCCGTTAAAATCTTTGGCAAAGTAGCGTTGTAGCGCATCTTCAAATTCTGTTTTTGTGTTGATTTTCGCGTTGGTTGCTGCATCTTCGTCACGCAGCAAGAGTTCATGAATGCGCACAACCTCCTGTCTGCCTTTAACCTGTACTTTGCCAAGAAAACGTGTCTGCATGCCCTCAGGGCGGTTTGCTACGCAGACCTCGTCAAGCACCTTTTGGCTGACGAGGGCTGTTGCACCAAAAATTTTTGCTGCCCCTTCCAGGCGTGAAGCTAGGTTAACCGCATCGGCAATGACTGTGCTTTGCATGCGCGATTCAACTCCAACAATGCCAAGCATGAGTGGGCCTGTATGAATACCCATGCTGACACAAATTGGCTGACGCCCTTTGCTGTGGCGTTGCTGATTGTACTCTTTTACGGTTTGTTTAACATCGCTCACCGCCTGCACAGCTTTGGCTGTTTCGTGAAACACAGCCATCACAGCATCGCCAATGTATTTATCAACAAAGCCACCTGCTTTGCGAATGCTGGGCTCAATGCGTTTGAAGTAGCCGTTTAAAAATTGAAAACTCTCTTGCGGTGACATCTGTTGTAGCAGATTGTCGAAACCGCGAATATCTATAAATAGTACGCTCATATCACGCTTGACACACTCCCCTAGCTCAATGTCTGCAAGACTCTCGCGCGATAGGATTTCGGTAAACTCCATGGGGACAAATTTGCGAAAACACTCCACCTGCTTCTCTCGCTGTTGTTGTAAAAAGTAGCGATCTAATCCCCGCTCGACCGTCAACAAAAAATCCTCTTTTTTCCACGGTTTGGTAAGGTAGCGAAACAGATCGGCATTATTAACAGCGTTAATCGCCGACTCCAGTGCTGCCTGTCCGGTAAGAAGGATTTTAACGGTATCAGGACTATGCTGGTGCAGCTTTGTGAGAAATTCATCACCCAGCATGCCAGGCATGACCTGGTCGGAGATAACCAGGGCCACATGAATACCCTCATCGGCTAGCTCCTGAATCACCTCCATTGCCTCTTCGGCGCTTTCGGCAAACTCATATGAGTAGGAATCGCCCAAGTGCTTTCGCAGCTGTTCACTGAGCGAATCCAAGACGATTTTTTCATCGTCTACACATAAAACAACCGGTTTCTCTTGTGGGTTGGCCATTTGCTGTTCTCCTTTTGTGTTAAGCGGTTTCGGGGTTCTCCTTGTCTGATTCAGAGTCTGTTGATTGTGGGCTGGGCGAGTTGGTTTGTGTCATAGGCAAGCGCACCGTAAACACTGTGCAGCCTGGCTTAGAAGAGACCTCAATGTCGCCGCCATGCTCCTGCACAATGTCTCTGCAGATACCCAATCCCAGTCCGGTCCCTTCACCCTTTTTTTTGGTGGTGAAGTAGGGTTCAAAAATACGCGGCAGCACATCATCGGGAATGCCTGGCCCATCATCTTGTATCTGTACACAGGCCTGCTGTTGCTCTTGCCACAAGCGTAGGGTGATATTGCCTTCACCCTTCATCGCCTCTACGGCATTGTTGATCAGGTTGGTCCACACCTGGTTGAGCTGATCGGCGCGACATAAAACAAGGGGCAATTGTTGTAGCTGCCTATGTACTGTCACAGCGCGTTTGAGTCGGTTGTGTAGCAAAATGAGGGTGTTTTCGAGATCCTCTTGCAAATTGGTGTGCGATAGTTCGGCTTGATCGGTGTGTGAGTAGGTTTTGAGCGCCTGTACCAGTCGATGAATACGGTTAATGGCAATGCCGATGTTGGCAATGTGAATCTGGTTCATGCCGATTTTAAACAGCGATTTTTGAATGGCACTGGCATGCTGTGTTTTCAGCAGCGGCAGCAGCTCATCAACATCTTCGAGCAAAAGACCGACCACCGCCATGGTTTTGCTGGTGTCGCGGGCATTATCAATACCAGCCTCTTTGAGTGTTTTGGCAATGTCGCGGGCAATGCGCCGCTGCTGCATGGTAGAGCTAGATTTGTCTCGTTCCAACACCAGTTTACAGGCGTTGATATAATGCTCTTTTTGCTGGTTTGGCAGTTTTTCAACCAGATCAACCAGCTGTTGCAGCAGCGCCAAGTAGCCTTTATCGATCTCACCAATGGCACCCACAATAGCCCCAGCAGGCGTATTGATCTCATGGGCAATACCGGCCACCAGCTGCCCCAAAGAGGCCATTTTGCCCGACTGAATCAGCTGCTGATGCGTCTCGCGTAAATCTGTAACCATACGGTTAAAGGCCAACGACAGCTGCCCCAGTTCATCTTGCGACTCAACAGGAACCTGTGTGTCAAACTCCCCTGCAGCAATTTTTCGCGTCGCCGCCACCAAAACAGGAATCGGTTGCAAAAAGCGTCGTACAATCCAAGCTAAACCGATCAAACCCAACGACACAGCAAACAGACACAACACAGCAATGAGTTTAAGCATGTGGCCAATGCTCTCTTCGAGCTCATCGCGATCCACCAAAACACGAATCCACCCCTTATTGCCTGGTTCATCTTCTACCTGTACCGCCGTGATAAATTCCCAGCTCCTCTCTCCTGAAGGCAGATCCAGCATTGCGTTCCACGGTGTGTTGGCCGATAGCGCCGCCTGCGGCAAGCTTTGTAGCGCATCGGTTTGCAGGTCTACCACACTGGATTCCAGCCAGGTTTCTCCCTTTTTGTCGTAGGCTACAATCGCCATAATGCGTTCGGTATCATCGAAGTTTTGCAAAATGGAGATGAGATCGGCAACGCTCTCATCTTGATAGAAGCGTCTGCTCACACGAGCAATGGTAATGCTGATGTCTTTGCCACGAAAGATAAACTCATTGATAATGGATCGTTTGGTTTCAAAGTAGGCCACAGATGCAGCAATGGGAATCGAGATGCTGTAGGAGATCAAAGCAGTTAAAATCAGCTTTGTGGCAAGGGATACCCTACGTTTCATCACATCTTTTCCTGATTCAGTTTGCAGTGAGAGATAGTAAAATTTTCACCTTCTCTTTATCTTCTTTGCTGAGGCTGTTGCTGTTTATGTAGCCAATGGAATTTTCCGTTGATTTTATCGCCTTGATCAGGTTTTTGTCGTCCACTTTAAACATTCTTATTTTTCTGCCTCTGATATCGGTAATGGAATCCTTTTTTTTGCCGATAAATTTAGAGTAGAATCTGTTCAAAATTCCCGAATCTTTATTGTCGATAACTGTTATTCTCTTTCCTGCATCTATTCTGTATATTTTTCTGAGAAATAGCTCCTGCACTATTTTTTTGATCTCTGTCTGTGTTTTTGTGGATGTTGGAAAATCTTTGTGGGCAATCACCACAATGGTTGTCGGGACTTGTTGCGCATAGGCTACCCAATGGGTCGACCGTGCTGTGGAGTGAAAAGCCAAGATCCACGTGATAAAACATGCGGCTACTTTAGTAAAACGTGATGCATGCATTGTTGATGTTCCTTCTGTGTTGTTGCTCTCTTAGCCTATACAACCAATACCGGCTTTAGATTATTTCCTTTGCTGCCGCACTGAGTTAAGCAGGTAGTTAGACGTTTTGCCTTTTGCAGGAGTTGAAGTATCCTCTAGCACAGTTTTTAAGCACCGTTATATTTCCTGGGATGATAAAGAAATAACAGAAGATTTTGTTGGAGGAGAATTGATATGCAGGTTTTATGAGGATCAAATCAAGGCGGGCTCAGAGAAAGTGTCGAAGTCGGGAGAAATTATCTGCATCTTAATTGAAGATTAGCTTAGGTCAACTTGAGTTTAAAGGGCCTTAATTTCTTGTTGCGATAGGCCGGATGCTGCTGCAATAGTGGCTAAATCCACACCTGCAGCCTTGAGTGCCTTGGCAATTTCAATGGCTTTATTCTTTGCTCCTTGCTCATGCCCCTCTTGCAGCCCCTTTTGATGTCCCTCTTGGATCCCTTTTTGATGTCC
>JBCCEX010000084.1:0-6461 GCA_039030035.1 Myxococcota bacterium | reverse complement strand
GTTTTGGTCCTAGCTTCAGCGTTGCGTATCCCCCATCTAGCCCAGCTGCTCAAATAATGTAGTATATAATGGGTTGAAAATATCGTGAGATCATGTTTCGTTTTTATTGATATACAGAAAGAATTTGAAAGTCGGGAAACAGGAAATTTTAATTACGCATTTTTGTTGAGTTTGAACTATTTTAAAGTGGTAAAAATATACTATTGGAATTTATTTTTACTAAAATTTGTTTAATAATTAGGAGCGTAAAAATATAGGAAAATAAATGTATAATTTTTGGTGTAAAAAACTTGGAAAATTGACGCTGTTTAGCCTTTTTTTTGGCTGTGGAATGCAAACCAGCACTGTGGTGGATCATTCCCCAAATGCAACAAGCAAAAGAGTCTGTGGTGGTGACTGGATGGGTGATGTTTAGCAAACAGGTTTGCCAGGGGGTTTGCAGCCACAACGATTCAGCTTGCTGGCAGTGGAGTGTAACAGCGCCCTTTGAAGAGATCTTGGATTTTTTTGCAGAGAAAAATGTTGAAAACAAACAGCTATTTCTAAAGCTGATGAGCAACAGGACTCTGAGTGGTGAGGGTGAAGATTTCTATGAATGAAGCAGAAACATCTGATTGCGATCGCCTGCAGTCTTACCATGTGTTGGCTTGTTTGGCGGCGCTTGGTGTGACGGGGCGATATTGGCCCTGTCTAGAGGCGCATGGTGGGCCCGAGCAATTGGCGCGGCAGGGGGTGGAGGCGGTGCTGGGGGTGTTGGTGCAAACTGGTAAGGCGCGTCGCGATGAGCGGCAGATGGCTCAGTTGCTGCAAGAGGCGTTGCAGCAGGCCAGACAGTTGGATAATTTTGTGGCGCGCGGAGGGTGGATCATGGGTGCTTGTGGCTCGCGTGAGTTGATGCGGCTCAATCGGAGTCGCACGCCGCTGTTGTGTGCTTTTTTTGAGGGAGAGCGGCAGCTGTTGCAGCAGCGACCTGTAGTGGCTATTGTGGGATCGCGGCGCGCTTGTGCACGGGGGCTGCAGCGTACGCAGAGGTTGGCTGGTTGTTTGGGGCGTGAGGGGGTTTTGGTGGTATCGGGGGCTGCTGTGGGCACCGATTGTGCGGCGCATGAGGCGGCTGTGCAGGCGGGAGGGCGTACGTTGGCTATTTTGGGTGAGCCGCTGCAACCTGCTCGGTCGCTGCTGCCTGATCGTTTGTCGCATTTGCCAAGCGATGCGATCTGTGCGTTGACCCCTTATGGCCCTTGGGTAACGCCGGCGTCGTTTTTGTTTGCGGCGCGCAATCAATATATGGCTGCCATGGCCGATGCGGTGGTGATCATGCAGGGTACGGCCGGTTCGGGTACGCTGCATACGGCCAAATATGCACGACAGCTGGGGGTTGCATTGTGGGCCATGCCGGGGGATATTGAAGATCCATTGGCGGCAGCGAGCAATCAGCTCTTGCAGCAGGGGTGGGCAAAGGCCTATATTGATCCTGACTCCTTGCTAAGTGAGTTGATCGGGACGAAGAAAAAATCGTCTATTTCTGTGTGGACAGCTATGTCTGCCAAAAAACCGCTGCAACTAGCTAACATGGGGCTGAGCGATATGCAGCAGCAGCTGTTGGGAATGTTGCATGGTGGCCCAGGGGTTGTCACAGTAGATGAACTGTGTCAAAAGCTGCACATACAGGTACAACAGCTGCAGGGGCTGTTATTGGAGTTGGAATTACGGAGCTTGATTGTTCGTGATGGAGCACAAGTAAGATTGGGAGAGGTATGACACGATCGTTGGTTGTGGTGGAGTCGCCTGCAAAGGCGCGCACGATACGCAATTATTTGGGTAAGGATTTTGATGTGAAGGCCTCTGTGGGGCATATTATCGACCTACCTCCCGACCGCATGGGAGTTGAGTTTGATGGCGAAACATTCACCCCTGAGTATGTGCCGATTGCCGGCAAAGAGAAGGTGATCGATCAGCTGCAGCAGGCGAGTCGGCGTGTAGATACCATCTATTTGGCGCCCGACCCCGATCGCGAGGGGGAGGCGATCGCTTACCATATTGCGCAGGTGATTCAAGAGGCGCTGCTGTCGGGTGGTAAGACAACCAAAAGAGCCAGAAAAACCAAAGAGGGCCAAGAGACCAAAGAGGCCAAAAAGACTAAAGAGAGCTCGAAGAAGAGATCATCTGCCGCTGCCGATCAAGCCATGCCGCGTATTTTGCGGGTGCGTTGCCATGAAATTACCAAGGCGGGTATCAAGCAGGCCTTTGCCGATGCACAGCAGCTCAACGAGCTGCTGTATCAGTCACAACAAAGCCGCCGGATTTTGGATCGGTTGGTTGGCTACGAGATTAGCCCGGTGCTGTGGGATAAAGTGCGCCGTGGGTTGAGCGCTGGGCGCGTGCAGTCGGTAGCGGTACGGCTGGTTGTTGATCGCGAGCGGGCGATTGAGGCCTTTAAGCCGCAAGAGTATTGGAGTGTGCTGGCTCAAATCGACGCTGGTAGCAAGCCGCTGTTTGAGGCTAAGCTGCACAAAAGCAACGGCAAAAAGGCGCAGGTCGACAACGAGCAGCAGGCCACGACCATTAAAAAAGAGCTGCTGCAGCACAGCCCGGCGCAGGTGGCCAGTGTTGTCAAAAAGCAGCGTAAGCGCTCGGCGGCAGCGCCGTTTATTACATCACGGCTGCAGCAAGAGGCGGCGCGCGCCTTTCGCTTTACACCCAAGCTCACCATGCGCTTGGCACAAATGCTGTACGAAGGGGTAAAGCTGGGCGATGAGGGCTCTACCGGTTTGATTACCTACATGCGAACCGATAGCACGCGTGTGAGCCCGCAGGCGCTTAAGGAGGCGCGTGCATTTGTGAAAAAGAGCTACGGGCCGTCGTTTTTGCCCGACAAGCCCAACATGTACAAAAACAAAAAGGGGGCGCAAGATGCACACGAGGCGATTCGGCCCACCAGCATGAAACATACGCCAGAGGTGGTGAAACCCTTTTTGGATGAGCGCTGCTACAAGCTGTATCGCCTCATTTGGGAGCGCTTTGTAGCCTCGCAAATGGTGCCGGCGCTGTACGACGCGACGCAGGTTGATATCGCTTGTGGTTCGCATGAGCTGCGTGCTACCGGTAGCGTGTTGCGCTTTGAGGGGTTTTTGCGCGTTTATCGCGAGGCGGTTGATGAAGATGATCAAGAGGCGGCGAAGCAGCGACAGCAAGAGAAGGTGCTGCTGCCTGCGTTAGAGCAGGGGCAAACAGTCAACCTGCAGGAGGTTGTTTGTAAGCAGCACTTTACCGAGCCACCACCACGTTTTTCGGAGGCAAGTCTGGTCAAAGAGCTAGAGGAGCAGGCAATTGGCCGCCCCTCTACCTATGCGGCGATTTTGGCAACCATTCAAGACAAGGGCTATGTAGCAAAACAGGAGCAGCGGCTGCACCCATCAGACCTGGGCCGTGTGGTGACCGATCTGCTGGTCGAGAATTTTCCCAACATTTTGGATGCCACCTTTACCGCCAACATGGAGCAGCAGCTCGATAGCATTGAAGATGGCAAAGGCGATTGGCAACAAATGCTGTCGCATTTTTACAAGCCGTTTCAAACCGATGTGCAAAAGGCCAAAGAGAACATGCGTGACATCAAGCGCATGCAGGAACCCACTGACATCGACTGCGATCGGTGCCACGCAGCCAAAATGGTGATTCGCTGGGGCAAAGGCGGCTACTTTTTGGGCTGTGCCGACTACCCCGATTGTGTCAATCGCCGCAATTTTGTGCGTGATAAGGGCAAAATTGTGCTCAAAGAGGAGCCCAAGACCGATGTTGTGTGTGCCAAGTGTCAGGCGCCCATGCAGGTAAAACAGGGGCGGTTTGGCTCGTTTTTGGGCTGTAGCCGCTACCCTGACTGCAAACATACGCAGGCTATGGGCACAGGCGCGAAGTGTCCCAAAGAGGGTTGCGATGGCGATGTGGTATCACGACGCGGCAAGAAGGGGCGGGCTTTTTATGGCTGTAGCCGCTATCCCGACTGTGACTTTGTGTCGTGGAACAAACCGGTTAATACACCCTGTAGCGCCTGCAAACATCCCTATGTGCTGCTCAAAACTAGCCGCTCTGGGTCGGTGCATGAGTGCCCGCAGTGCCACAACAAAACCTCTGTTGAGTAGCTGTTGAATTGTCATGCAACGATTTGGTGTTACTTTTTGGATCTATTTTTGCAAAATATTTGAAAAATTTTGTAAAAGGTGCAATAGTACTAAGCTAGATGCGACAGGGGAAAGGCTGCAGCAAAATTTTATTGCTAAATCGGGATGGAATGAGGGTGTGTCGTTGGTTATATGAGTTGAAGGAACTAGCTTAAGAGAGTTTGTGTACATGCCAAATCGGCCTGCAAAAGGCGTCCTATGGACCGCTAACAATGTGCAGGAACTGCAGGAGGTTGTGCGCGTTGCCAAGCAGTTTCCTATTCATGCCATTGCCTGCCATGACGCAGCAGCAGCCAAGTCTGTGTTGCTGCAGCAGCCGATCGATCTTGCTGTGGTGCATGTGTGCGAATCGGGCAAAAATCTGTCGCCAGGCGTTGCCCTTATTCACCACATGACCAGCCATTTTCCCGATACAGTTGTGGTAGCAAGAGCGCATCGGGTTACCCAAAACCTGTGCACGCAGCTGCAGCGTGTTACCGATGTGCCTATGTACGACGCGCGTTGTGCTGTACAAAAGAGCTTGGTGCAAATGTTGGCAAACCATGTGATCGGTTTAGATCTGCAGCAGCACAGCGGTACAGGCGAATATGTGCAGCCGCTCGAGGAGTTTTTGCATCATGAAACCATCCGCGCCTTTTTGCAGCCAATTGTTGCCATACAGCAGTCTGCCACAACGACACAGTGCCATGGCTTAGAGGCGCTGGCTCGTCCACCGGAGCATCTGCCGTTTTGGCATCCCGGTTTTTTGTTTAATTACGCCTGTTTGCAAGAGCAATTTTTGCCAACCGATCTCAAATGTGTTGAGGCGGCCTTTTTATCTATTGTGCAACTGCTGCGTAGCAAACAGCTCAACCCTGTGCCCAAACTGTTTGTCAATCTGCACCCCCGCTCTTTGATTACTCCGCAATTTGCCCCAGCGCTGTTACAGCTGGTGCAGCGTTTTGCGCTTGATCCAACGAATATTGTGCTAGAGCTCACCGAGCATCAGGCATTTATTAATCCAAGCCTGATTGTGGCAACGTTGTCGCAGCTACGCAAACAGGGCTTTAGGGTGGCGCTAGACGATTTTGGTGAAGGGTTTTCCAACCTGCAATTTGTGCAGGCAATTAAGCCTGACTACCTCAAACTCTCTGGGTCGTTTTGCCGCGGTCTACCCACAGACCGCCACAAGCAGATCATTGTGCAAACCGTGGTGCAAATGGCGCGGCAGCTGTCGATTCAAACAGTGCTGGAGCATGTAGAAACCCAGCAGGAGCTGCACTATGCCCGCAAGCTGGGCATCGATTATGCACAAGGGTACCTATTTGCCGCCGCCTTGGCACCCGACAAGCTCAAAGAGTCGTTGCCGCTTTGTGCGTGACTCAAACTGATTGAGGTGCGATATGTCGGCCTTAAATTGCTGAATCAGTCGAACAGCTAACTGCTGAAGGTAGTTGCTGCGCTATGTGCTAGAGGCTTGCGTTAGCTGGGTGTGGGCAACAGCAACCTGTTTGCCTCTAAACCCTATCCCCACAGCAATCACCCGTTGCACGCCGCGCTTGAATAAGTTGGTATGGTAATGCAGATCCTGAATCTGCTGCAGCGCCTTTTGGGCGGAGGCCTGCAGCAAGTTTTCTACTCGCAGGGCACGCTTAAACTCAAATACAAAGCCAAGTTGCGTTTTGTCTTTGGCTCTAAGGCCAAGTCATAGCGCCCCAAACCACTGATCTGTTCCGACTCAATGGTGTAGCGATCGCGCAGGTGTTGTAGCATGCCTAAAATAAAGGCGTGGTAAAATCGCTCAGGCTGTTTGCCAGTGGTGTCAAAATAACTGGCACTTTCTAACACGAACTCCTGGAACTCTTCGGCAAACTCTGCGATCTCCCCTTTTACTAAAACCTCAATCAGAGCGGCCGCATTGATGCCTGTACCACTTGTAAGCCAGCGGCGCAGTAAATCGTTGTAGACACACATCACCTCTTGGTTAGGAATGCGCAGCTGTACCACATGCTCCAACGAACCGGGTTTTTTCTGGTGCGTTGCTGCCGTGACATAGCCGCTGGCTAACAACAATCCCCATAAATGGGTGCTGTCGTTTTCCAAAAAACGCAACGGCACATACTCCTTGACAATTTGTGTGCTGCTGTAGTTTGTGCTAGCCGACAGCAGTTCGTGCAACCCCTTTTTGGTGTCGGTATTGGCGCGGGTGAGCAGCTGATGAATGAGATAGTTATCGCTGGTGTTGACCCAGTGCAACCCTGGTTGGGCTGTTGGCTTGCTCAGATCGTTGATCACCGACCAGGG